>WFZY01000098.1 GCA_015489265.1 Flavobacteriaceae bacterium
CAAAGATGTTTTAATGCAAACCAATGTAGAAGGTACTGCCAATTTGCTACATTTAGCTATTGATAACAATATACAGAAATTTTTGCATGTTAGTTCTATTGCAGCTTTGGGACATTACGATAATCCTATTACTGAGAAAACTCATTGGAACTGGAAAGAAACGCATAGTGATTATGCCATTAGTAAATATTTAAGCGAAATGGAAGTGTGGCGCGCCGGACAGGAAGGTTTACCGGTTGTTATTATCAACCCCGCCGTAATTTTAGGAGCGCATTTTTGGAATACCGGAACCGGACAAATTATACATAAAGTTGATAGTGGTTTAAGATTTTATCCGCCGGGGGGTAATGCTTTTGTCGATGTCTGGGATGTGGTCAAAATCATGACTGAATTGATGAAATCCGATATCAGTAATGAATCTTTTATTGTTTCGGGTTCTAATCAAACATATCAAAAACTTTTATCGGATATAGCCAAAGTTTTAGGTAAAAACCCACCTCGAACCAAACTACCGTATGGGTTGGCACAAATGCTTTATTTAATAGGACGTCTAACCGGTAAAGGAATTGCGTCAAAAGCAATGCTCAAAACCTTGTTTCAACAACCGAATTATTCATCACAAAAACTTATTGATACTTTAGATTATCATTTTATACCTTTTGAAGCAAGCATACAAAATCTGGTGGCACAATACCGAAAAGTTTTTAAAAAATGATCCGGTTATATCCTTCTAAAATACCGTTTTTTGTTCGTTGGTTATTTCCAAAATTAATATATCATTGTTCTGCTGATGACAAACGGGTTTTCTTGACATTTGACGATGGTCCCACCCCAAAAATTACCCCTTGGGTTTTAGATATATTGAAGCAAGAACAGGTTAAAGCCACTTTTTTTTGTGTTGGCAGTCAAATTGAAAAACATCCTGATATTTTTAAGCAAATTCTAGAAGCGGGACATCAAATTGGGAATCACTCTTACACACATGAAAACGGTTGGCAAACACCGTCAAAAAATTATAAAAAAAGTGCTGATAAAACGGAAAAACTCATAGCACGATATGGTCTTTCCACTAAATTGTTCAGACCGCCTTACGGACGTATAACACCTAAGAAAATAAAACTTTTGAAACAGGCAAATTATAAAATCATTATGTGGTCTATATTAAGTGGTGATTTTTCAGCCAAATTAAATCCTGCTCAAGCACTCGCATATTTAACTAAATATACACGTTCCGGCGACATCATTGTTTTTCATGATAGTCGAAAAGCATCAAAAAATTTGAAAATCATCTTACCGGAATATATCAAACAACTAAAAAAATACGGCTATTTTTTTGATATATTATAATCGATATAAAACGGACTTTTGTGGTTTTATTATTAAACGAATAGTTTTACTTTTGATAAAAATATCCTTATGAACTCACTTTTTACAGCCGGATTTTTGAGTATGCTACAAGCTTTGTTGCAGATTTTTATCATTATAGTTTTTGCCGGATTTTTGGTTAGAAAACACATCATTGATAAAAAACAAATAGATGCTTTGTCACGATTAACGGTAGTCGTCTTGCTACCGTCACTGGTTTTTAGTCACACATTAAAATATTTTGACCCGCAGCAATTATCTTATTGGTGGTTATTGCCGTTATTGGGAATAGCCATGAGTTTTCTAGGTTTACTATTGGCGAGCATCGTGTTTTTGCCTCGCCCTTTCGAGCAAAAAAACTTGTTGGCAGTTGCTGCTATGCAAAATGCCGGTTATTTGGTTTTACCTATTGGAAAAATATTGTATCCTGAAAATTTTACGGCATTTTCATTATTGACTTTTCTGTTTATTTTGGGTTATAATCCGGTTTTGTGGACCATTGGAAAGTATTTGGTTACCTCGACACAGACATCAGAAACCGCATTTGATTTCAAAAAAATAATTACACCGCCGGCGGTTGCCAATATCATTTCGTTGTTTTTAGTTTTATTGGGTTGGCAGCATATTTTTCCGGATATGCTGGTCGATTCGGTTGATTTTTTAGGACAAGCAGCCATACCTGTAGCAACTTTTGTATTAGGCGCCACATTGGGAAGCATTTCTTTTACAAAACTGCCTTCTTTGGTTGAAATTATCAAAGTCTTATCAGTGAAATATCTATTATTACCGGTAATTATTTTATATTTATTGTGGCTATTCAACATGGGTAAAAGGTATCCGTTACTTTCCGATTTTTTAATCATTCAAGCAGCGGCTGCACCGGCAACCGGTTTGATATTGCAAGTTAGAGCTTATGGTGGCGACCGACAAAAAGTAGGAGCAATGATGTTGATTGCCTACATCATTTGCTTGCTGGCATTACCATTTTGGATTGCTTTATGGCACAGTTTATAATGTGTTGCTATATGACATAAAAAAACCGTCAACTTTTTTGACGGTTTTTTTTATTGGCTCCTCCAGCTGGACTTGAACCAGCGACACCCTGATTAACAGTCAGGTGCTCTAACCAACTGAGCTATGGAGGAATCTTTAGTTTGCGAGTGCAAATATAAAATGATTTCTATAAAATACAAACAAAAAAATATATTTTTTTTGCTATGTTTTTATTAAATATGGCTTTATTTTGATTTTCAAGGATATATGTGTAAGTTCGAGCTATTTTTGTCGTTTGACTAACATGTAAAAGTTGTTTCCAATGTCTAAATATCCTTGGTCATAGACAAAATAATAAACGCTTTGTTTCTTAGTAGTATAAATACTCGTAAAAAGATTGAAATCAAATCCGGCAGTATCTAATTTTGATTTGTGTACTTTGGTTTTGCCGGTAGGATTCAATTGTTCTAAAATTCGCCAGTTCTTTTTCAAACGATTGTTAGTTGTTCTAATCAAGTTACTGCTTGCTTTATTTTTACGGTTATTATAAGCATTACGACAGTAATCCGAACAAAATTTTTTATCGGATCTACCCAAAATAGGTTCACCGCATTCTAAACATTTTTTCTCCACAATTGTTGTTTATAAATGTCTGATTGTCAAAGTTACAAAAATTAAATTTTAGAAATTAGATTTTAGAAATATTTCTATAATTTGTGAAATAAAGATGTCATATTTACGGTATTTATTGACACCTTTCTTGTTATTCCTATATCAGGTATATATTATCCCTAATCTGAATAATGCAGAATTTATTTAAAATCTACATACATAATCTGTCCATCTTGCTTAAATTCAAACTTTACATCCTCAAACAAGGGTGGACCGAATCTAAACTTTGGATGTCCCGACAAAGCATAAGGTTCAGCCGGTAGTCCCAGCCAATTTCTATCGAGTTTTTCATTAGCATTTTGGTCATGAATTAAGATGATAGCATATTTGCCAAAGGGAAGCCGGTCAA
>WFZY01000099.1 GCA_015489265.1 Flavobacteriaceae bacterium
CCAACCCATTGCAACAGAATAATCACCAATATTAGCATCATCCCATTGGTCGCTATCAACATATCCCGCCCTAAAAGCGGCTTTTCTCGGATTAAAAAACATCCGCGTACCTTCACCGGTTACTTCGTCATCAATGTTGGTCCCGGAACCGTAAGTGCCGGTTACTAACAAACCGTCGGTAGCTCCGGCATCTGAGCGCAGCATTCCTTTAAAATTAGATTTGCCGTCTTTATAAACAATCAAAGCATCACTTTTATGAGATTCATCCGCGCCGTTACCAATCACAAACAGCCGGTCGGAAGCATTCCAACTATCTGTAGAAGCGGGCGTATAATCCGTATTATAACTTCCTAAAGTTGTTTCTGCATAAGATTTGGCAGTCGTATATTGTCCTGTTGCTATTGCTAAATTACCAGTCGCTCGTGATAAAATGCCTACCGCAAATGATGCCCGCCCTTCAGCAAGTGTATTTTCGCCTATGGCGGTTGAGCTTATTCCGGAAGCGGTTGTGTTAGCTCCCATAGCAGTTGACAAATATCCTGCAGCAGTTGTGCTACCTCCGGTTGCAAATGACATGCTACCAAAAGCTTTTGTATCCAAACCCATTGCAACCGAATAATTACCAATATTCACATCATCCCATTGATTACCATTAACAGATCCCGCCCTAAAAGCGGCTTTTCTCGGATTAAAAAACATCCGCGTACCGGCACCGGTTACTTCGTCATCTATATTAGTCCCTGAATCGTAGGTACCGGTAACTAAAAAACCATCGGTGCCATCAATCCGTACCGCACCGGCGTCAGCCGTAATATTTTTGCCGGCACCGGCACCGCCTTCATCATAGGCTTCATCAAGCGTATTACTTATGGCTGTTTTATTTGTCCAAGTAGCATTACCCGAAGAATCTGAAGTTAAAACTTTTCCATTGCCCTCCGAACCATCAACATATTTTAAAGTCCCATTTACCTCAAGCGTCGCCGTAGGATTTTCCGTTCCTATACCGGTGTGATTATCTTTGACATACAAGGCAGGATAGTCCGCATAGACTTCTTCTTGCATTTCCATTTCATTCAAATACACACTTGTGCTTCCTTGCTTATTGTTATCGGTAATTTTTAAACGGTAAAACCTGTAAGCTTGTGTATTGCTAAAATTGTATTCGCGCCAGGCACCGTCCGTCCAATTGGTTTGACCGGTTTGGCTGTCCAAGATCGTCCAGTTGGTTCCATCATTTGAACCGAGAAATTCCCAAGAATACGGGGTTAATCCATTATCGCTACCGGTCCAATACAGCCGGTATTTGGCAATAGTTTTTTCATTGCCTGCGCCGAAATCGTATTGTACCCATACCGGTAGCGTATTGTTATTTTGCCATTTGGTATTGGTATCATCGTCAAAAAGCTTATCCGGTGAATTTGATGCTTGAAATTCTTGTGCCGAAGCGGTTCCGCCGGAACATTGATCGGCGGTATAATTGCCGGTTGTCACACGCGTAGATACTTCAAAAGTTCCTGTGGTATGATCTTTACCAATAACCACTTTTTTGTCCGTGCCAACATATACATTCGGATCATTGTCTTCCCATAGCTTGTTCCCTGCTTCTATTAATTGCCATGCACTACCGTCAAAATAATAAAATCCGGACGTGTTATCCGTTTGATAAATGACCAATCCGGTAGCAGGCGCGTTAATGGCATCACGTTGGTTTTTAGTCATCCGGGGAATCAAAATACCTTTGTCTGTACTTTTAACATCTAACATAGCAGAATTGTCCGGTTGGCTGCCATCGTTATTGATACCTACCTGTGCATATAAAGGCATTAAATTTAATACTAACAAAAAGATGAATGACAGAACAATTTTTTTCATAACGTATGGTTTAAATTAAACTGTTTTTGATTATTTATAATTTCTCTATATCGACTTATTTTATATAAATATGTCCAAAACAGCTCTTTTTTTCTTTCAAAATTACCTTTTTAAGAACCTATTGTCAAAAAATCAATGTACTAAAATTGTACTTCTAACAACTTTACTTATAAGCAATTTATTTTTATAATTAATTAAGAATCAACATCTAACATAATAATCAGGCAATTTATTTCTTATAATTTTTTATAAAGTCAATTTTTAAACAGAAAAACCAGCAAAATTATAGACAATTTTCAATGACTTATCTTACCAAACCATAAAAAATATGTGATAAAAGCATATCATTTGAAAAGGATGAAATTATACCAATTAATGTTTATTTTTGACAAATAAAAATGAATAGCTAAACGCAATGCCGTCCGGATGATGAAATTGAGATAAAATTGAAATTTCTCGGCATTGGCTTTTCGCTTAACAAAGATGATATCTAAAACTTAACAGCACCAAAAAAACAAAAATGTTTCTATCCGTCATCATATGTACCTACAACCGCGACCGTCATATCCGCCGGGCTTTAGAAAGTTTAATCCGTCAAGACTTTGACCGGTCGGCTTATGAAATCATAGTAGTAGATAATAATTCGACCGATCGTACCGGCGAAATCATCAGCCGGTTTAAACAGGCACATCCCGAATATCAAATACAACTCGCTAAAGAACACCGGCAAGGGCTGTCTTATGCCAGAAACAAAGGTTTGGAACTGGCACAAGGCACTTATGTATCTTTTATTGACGATGACGGTATTGCCCGTGAAGATTATGTGCGGCAAATTTATCAGTATATGTCACAATTTCCGGATGAAGTGGCTTTTGGCGGCAAAGTTTTACCAAAATACGAAAAGGGCAAAGCGCCGGATTGGATGAGTCCGTATATAGAACGTATCATCTCTATAGTCGATTTAGGGGAAGATGTCAAAACATTGAAAAAAATCTATCCGGTGGGTTGTAATATGATTTTTAAAAAAGCGGTCTTTGATCAAATCGGCGGCTTTAATACGGCTTTAAAATTGCGTTCGGACGATAAGTATATCTTTTTAAAAATAAGAGAAGCCGGTTATAAAGTTTTATATTTGCCCAAAGTCGTGGTATGGCATTTTATCGATGATTTTCGCAATAGCTTAGATTATGTTAAAAAAGTCAGCCGGCTCAATGGTGAAGCCGAACGTACCCGTATCAGCACCTTAAAAAGCAAACGGCGACGAACTTACATACTCCGGCTGTTTGATTATTTATGGAAATTGGCGGCATCAACTGTTTTATGGTTGCTTTTTGCATTAAAAGGACAAGCCGTCAAAGGCAAAGC
The DNA here is from genome assembly GCA_015489265.1 of Flavobacteriaceae bacterium. GTDB lineage: Bacteria > Bacteroidota > Bacteroidia > Flavobacteriales > Flavobacteriaceae > WGBX01. The sequence continues at coordinate 3,238 of WFZY01000099.1, forward strand.
ATTATTTTTATCGGTTTGGAATGCTTTGTGCGGATTTATGAAAAAACAGAAAGTGTTTAATGAAAAGTGGTAAAATGTGCTTGAGAATAAAAAAGGAAATTAAAAATTGGAAATTAATGCGCTTTTTTTTAGAAATTTATCAAATATGAAATGAAATCAATTCCTCATTTCTTCAAATTAATATTTAATCAATTAACCCCCAATCCCGATATACATCGGGATGACAAGCAAAAAAACAAAAATATATGAGTCCAATAAGAAAAAGAAACAAAAGTTTGGGAGTAGTAGAATTAATAGCCATAGCCGTCGGTGGTATGGTTGGTGGTGGTATTTTCAGTATTTTAGGGATCTCTGCTTCTATGATTGGTTTTTTAACCCCTATTGCTATTATTATCGGTGGTTTAATCGCCATGTTAGCCGCTTATGCTTATGTCAAATTAGGAGTTTACTACAAAGATGAAGGTGCGACCTATTCTTTTATCAAACGTACCTTTCCTAATAAACATATAGCGGCAGCAACTATCGGATGGTATGTTATCTTTGGCTATATCAGCACATTAGCACTATATTCTTACACCTTTGCTTCTTATGCCATCAGTAGCACCGGTTATGCTGACGATATTTGGATTCGCAAAGCGGTTTCATGGGCGGTTATAGCTTTCTTTACCATCATTAATTTGTGGAGTGTTAAAGGCATGGGGCGTATTGAAGATTTGATGGTCTATACCAAATTATTTATCTTATTTATCATTTCAATATTATTGATGCAACACGGACAAACTACTTTTGGACAATTTATGGAAAAGATGATTCAAGATGCCGAACATGCCAAACTTTTACATATCTTAATTGTGGCTTCCATTACCTTTGTTGCTTATGAAGGATTTCAGCTTGTTATTAATGCTGTCAATGAAATGACCAACCCCGACAAAAATATTCCTCGTGCCATTTATGGGGCTATTAGTTTGGTTATTACCATTTATGTAGTCATTGCCATGGGCGCTTTATTCGCTATTCCGGTGCAAGATTTAATCAAAGGTAAAGAATATGCTTTGGCTGCCGGTGCTTCGGAAGCTATAGGTAATATGGGTAAGTTATTAGTAATATTCTCGGCACTTTTGGCAACGAGTAGCGCTATCAGCGGGACGGTTTTTGGCTCATCCCGCCAAATGGCTGTCATAGCAGAAGATCATTTGATGCCTAAATTTTTAGCCAAACGAAACCGCCAAAATATTCCGGCAAATGCTTTGATTAGCATGGCAGTATTGGCTAGTTTATTGATTTTAGTCGGCGGCTTAAGATTGATATTGGAATTTGGTAGTATAACTTTCCTTGTCGTATCCTTATTGATGTCCATTACCAATTATACAATTCGTGACAAAACACAATCTTCGGGTTTTATCAGTATATTGTCCATATCCGGATTGAGTTTGGGGGCTATTTTGATTTTGTATTATGAACTCACTACCAAATTAGACCAAATGCTGTTTATTTTGGTTATTTATATTCTATTGACAATTGGTGCCTATTGGTTTAGTCAGAAAAAGAAAAAGATGTTTTAAGAAATTAATCATAACAAAGGTTGAAAGTTTGAGTCGCTATAGCCGGCAGAATAGTGGATAGCAGCAAAGTCTAATTGAAAATAAACAAGACATGAGTAGAAGCCTATTCTGATTGTATCAATGAGAAATCCCAGTAAGATTTATTTTTTAGTTGACTATCAAAGTTATATTTGATATGCGACCGAATAAAGAAACTAAAATCTAAAATGAAATAAAAATATCTATATTTGCAATTGAAAAGTCAATGAAAAAACACTATAAACATATTATTTCGGGACTGATATTGATTGCCTTAGTTATTTCCTGCAAGGTTAATTATTCATTTTCAGGGATTAATATTTCAAAAGATATTAAAACCTATGAAGTAGATTATATCCCAAACAATGCCCCTTTGGTGGAACCCGGCTTAAATGAAGATTTTCGGAACATGTTAATCGACCGGATTGATCGTCAAACCGGATTGACCCAAGTAAAAAATAACGGCGATATTGTTTTTCAAGGCGAAATAGTAGATTATAAAATAGAACCCGCAGCACTTTCCGCCGGACAGACTGCTGCAATGAACCGCTTGACTATCGGTATCAAAATTGACTATATCAACCAAAAAAATCCGGATGACAATATCAGCAAAAGATACTCTTGGTATTATGACTACCCCGCTTCAACAAGCATTAACGATATCAAAGCACAAGCCCATGAAGAAATTTTAAAGACCATACTCGATAATCTTTTTAATGACACTTTGGCAAAATGGTAACCAATGCTGACATATTACTTCAAGTTTTTAATGACGATACTATCCTTGTTAAACATATAGACGAAATACATAAGCTTGTAAAAAAATACCCGTATTTTCAACCGGCTTGGGCAGCCAAAACCCGATTTTTAAAAATTAAAAAATCTTATGCCGCCTTACAATTACAGCAAACGGCAGCACGCAGTATTGATAGAGCACTTTTATTAGAATATTTGGAAAAACCGATTATCAAAGAAAAAACTGAAGAAAAACGTGAAATTTTTGAAAAAAAAGACATAAAACCGGTTTCCGTTGAATCTGCCAAACCCGAAAAACAGAAAATTCATAATAAAACCGATATTGAAAAAGAAAAGCAGGAAACTTTAACTGTAGAAAAACCTACCGGTCTAAATCTAAAACAAACTGTTCTAAAACCGGAAAAATTGAGTTATATTGAATGGTTAAACTATTTTAATTCGACCAAAACAAGAAAAAATAAATCCAATATTGATCGGATTGAAAAATTTCTTAAAGAGCGTCCTAAAATAGTTCCAAAGAAAAATATAAGTGTCAAAGCCCCTGATATTATTGAGAAGAGTGTAGCTGAAAAACAAATGTTAATGACGGAAACTTTGGCTAATTTATACTTGAAACAAAAAAAATATGAGAAAGCCATTCAAGCTTTTCGCATATTAAGTTTGAAATATCCAAAAAAAAGTAGTTATTTTGCAAATCAAATAAAAGAAATCAAACAGAAATTAAAATAAGAAATTATGAGTTTAATTGTTTTTATACTATTAATAGCTATCGTTGCCTTTTTATTAATCATTGTCGTGATGGTTCAAAATCCCAAAGGCGGTGGTTTAGATTCTAATTTTGGCGGTGGCGGTGCCAATATGTTTGGCGGTGTACAACAAACAACCGACTTTTTAGACAAAGCCACATGGTTTTTATTCGGACTTTTAGTCGTTTTAATTTTGATTTCAAACACGGCAATTATCAGCACCAAAGCCAATAATCAATCGCCTATAAAACAAGCTATTGAAAATCATGTTCCAACACCTGATGAAACCCAAAAACCGATGCCCAATCCGATAATGCCGACTGATAAAAAAGATAAGCCGGGCAAATAATTGTTTACCGGACTTAATTTGTCATAAATTTTATAAAAAATGATAAAAAATAAGTGTCAGTCTGTCAGATTGACACTTTTTTTTATGTAAAAAAGTGATTGATGACAATGGCACAATTTCTGTAAAAAAAGAATTGAACTAAAAACAAAAAATATTTTAAAACTATGGCAAAGAAAATTCAATTTGATATCGAAGCAAGAGATCAATTAAAAAAAGGTGTTGATGCTTTAGCAAACGCCGTTAAAGTAACTTTAGGTCCTAAAGGACGAAATGTAATCATAGAAAAATCATTTGGCGGTCCGCAAGTTACCAAAGACGGGGTAACAGTCGCCAAAGAAATAGAACTGGAAGACCCGCTGGAAAATATGGGTGCTCAAATGGTGAAAGATGTCGCTTCTAAAACCAACGATTTAGCCGGCGACGGTACGACTACTGCTACTGTTTTGGCACAAGCTATGGTCAAAGAAGGTTTGAAAAACGTAGCTGCGGGTGCCAATCCGCAAGACCTTAAAAACGGTATGGACAAAGCAACGCAAGTTTTGGTAAAAGACCTTGAAAAACAAGCTGTTCCGGTTGGCGATGATTTAGAAAAAATCAAACAAGTTGCTTCTATTTCGGCAAACAATGATAATAGCGTTGGTGAAATGATTGCCGATGCATTCGGTAAGGTCGGTAAAGACGGTGTGATTACCGTTGAAGAAGCCAAAGGTATGGAAACCTACGTCGATGTAGTTGAAGGTATGCAGTTTGATCGTGGTTATTTGTCACCTTATTTTGTAACCAATCACGAAAAAATGGAAGTTGAGCTTGAAAAACCGCTGATTTTATTAGTGGATAAGAAAATCTCAACCATGAAAGATTTATTGCCTATCTTGGAAAAAGCCGCTCAAACCGGTAGACCATTGTTAATCATAGCCGAAGATGTTGAAGGTGAAGCTTTGGCAACTTTAGTGGTAAACAAATTGCGTGGCACTTTAAAAATTGCTGCTGTTAAAGCGCCGGGATTCGGTGACAGACGTAAAGCCATGCTTGACGACATTGCCATATTGACCGGTGGTACGGTTATTTCCGAAGAAAGGGGTTTTACTCTAGAAAATGCCGGATTAGATATGCTCGGACAAGCAGATCGAATTACTATTGATAAAGACAATACGACTATTGTCGGTGGTGCCGGTAAGAAAGAAGATGTTGAAGCGCGTATCAAACAAATCAAAGCCCAAATTGAAACAACCACTTCTGATTACGACAAAGAAAAACTTCAAGAACGTTTGGCTAAATTAGCCGGTGGCGTGGCTGTATTATATGTCGGGGCTCCTTCGGAAGTTGAATTAAAAGAAAAGAAAGATCGTGTTGAAGATGCTTTAAATGCCACTAGAGCAGCCGTTGAAGAAGGTATTATTGCCGGTGGTGGCGTTGCCTTGGTTAGAGCAAAAAATGCACTTAAAAAAGTTAAAGCTGATAACAAAGATGAAGAAACCGGTATCAAAATTGTAGAACGCGCCATTGAAGAACCATTACGACAAATAGTTAATAACGCCGGTAAAGAAGGTGCTATAGTAGTTGGTAAAGTGTCTGAAGGAAAAGGTGATTTCGGTTATGATGCCAAAAATGATGTATATGTCAATATGTTTAAAGCCGGTATCATAGATCCTAAAAAAGTAACGCGTGTGGCACTTGAAAATGCCAATTCCGTTTCCGGAATGATTTTAACCACCGAAGCTGCCATTACCGATATTAAAGAAGAAAATACGGGCGCTGCCATGCCGCCAATGGGTGGTGGTATGCCAATGATGTAATACGAATTCTAAACATAAAAAAATGCCGGAATATCCGGCATTTTTTTATGTCTATAAATTAAAAAGTCCGGCAATGCCGGACTTTTTAATATCAATAATAATAATTTGATTAAGCTTTTTTAAGGTTTCTTTTTTCTTTGATACGGGCTTTTTTACCGCGTAAATTTCTAAAGTAGAAGATACGTGATCTACGAACTTTACCATGTTTGTTAACTTCAATTTTTTGAAGTGTCGGCATGTTGATAGGGAAAATTCTTTCAACACCGATATCATTTGAAATTTTACGAATGGTAAAAGTTTCCGTAGCACCACTTCCACGACGTTGAACTACGACGCCTTTAAAAAACTGGGTTCTGGTTTTGTTACCTTCTCTAATTTCGTAATAAACCGTGATTGTATCTCCGGCTCCAAATTCAGGTAAATCTTTTTTTTCAATAAGTTCATCTTGAACAAATCTGATTAAGCTATCCATTTTATTCTATTTTAATATGAATTCAAAAAAACATTCACGATTTTCGTCAGAGGTTTAATCGAATTGGCTGCAAAATTACAAAAAATATTTAATTAACCAAACTCCCTGATTTGATTTTTTCCGGACTGAAAAAGTTCATTTTCAAAAACTCTAAATAATCTTAGAGATAGCTACTATGGTAGCATTCTATTTATCAGATTATCACCTGTTTTAATCTTGTACAGAACAATCCCTACAACATGAATAATAATCAAAGCCAAAAGAGTAAAAACTGCA
>WFZY01000100.1 GCA_015489265.1 Flavobacteriaceae bacterium
GCGTTGCCAAACCCAAGGCACAAGGACAAGCGATAATCAACACGGCTATGGCATTGACAAAAGCATAGACCAGTGCCGGTTCCGGTCCGAAAGACTTCCAAACTATAAAAGTTACAACAGAAACGCCTACTACAATCGGCACAAAATATTTCGAAATTTTATCGGCTAATTTTTGAATAGGAGCACGGGAACGACTGGCCGAATTTACCATTTGAATAATTTGGGATAACAGGGTTTCCACACCCACTTTTTCGGCTTTTATGACAAAAGATTGATTCCCGTTGATAGTGCCTGCACGCACAGCATCACCTGTTTGTTTATCTACCGGAATCGGTTCACCGGTAATCATACTTTCATCAATACTGCTATGTCCTTCGACTATTATGCCATCAACAGGAATTTTATCGCCCGGTTTGACACGCAACAAATCGCCTTTTTTAATTTTGTTAATGGCAATGACTTTATCCCCTTCGGGGGTGACCAACGTCGCTTCGGTCGGTGCCAACTTTAAAAGTTCTTTTATGGCACCGCTGGTTTGACTGTGGGCTTTGGCTTCTAACAACTGCCCTAATAAAACCAATGTCAAAATGACGGTAACCGCTTCAAAATAAACATAAACAGTGCCGCTTTCCGTTTTGAACTGGTCAGGGAAAACATCAGGAAAAAGCAACGCAAATATGCTAAACAAAAATGCAACTCCTGCTCCTAAACCTATTAAGGTAAACATATTTAAGTTCCACGTTTTAACGGAATTGTATGCTCTTTCAAAGAACATCCAAGTTGCATAAAAAACAACCGGTAGCGATAAACCAAATTGTATCCAATTCCACGTGATTTGTGAAAATATTTTTGCCAAAGGATTGCCCGGAATTAAATCTGCCATTGCAATAAAGAAAATCGGAACGGTAAAAGCAACTGCAAGCTTAAATTTCTTTAACAAATCTTGATAGGTTTTATCTTCTTCGCTTTCGGTTGGTTCTATGGGTACTAAATCCATACCGCAAATAGGACAGCTTCCCGGTTCATCACGAATAATTTCGGGATGCATCGGACAAGTGTATTCCGTTGATACTTGTAGTTTTGGTTGTTCTACCAAAGGCATGCCACAAACCGGACAATCACCGGGCTTGTCATAAGTCTTTTCCCCTTCACAATGCATCGGGCAATAAAAAACGCCAGTTCCTGTTTCAGACCTACTAGGTTTTTGAAACCTAGTAGGTCTGTCTGTTTCGTGTCCGGGCATTTCAATAGTATAATGCAATCCTGCTTTGAGTAAAGTTTCTTGCAATTTTTCTAATGGTATGTGTTGGGACATTTCAAGATTTACTTCCCCTTTTTTGAGATTTACATCAATTTTTGTAATGGCTTTTAGTTTGCTTAAAGCACTTTCTACATTGGTTTTACAACCGACACAAGTCATTCCGGATATTTTATAGGTGTGTTTCATTTGATTGGTATTGAATGATTTAATTGTTTCCAGATGTCGTTTTAATACATTTCTATCTTTTTCCTTTTATATCCGGCCCGTATTTGCCTTCTCCGCATTTCATTTCCGGGTTTTTTCTTTGTACAGACCTACTAGGTTTTCAAAACCTAGTAGGTCTATATGAATGAGATTATTCTTTTCGGATGAAATGAATAAGATTTAATAAAAATTTCGACAACGAATAAGATTGAAGTTGAATGAGTTTATTTTTCCATTTTCTTCATTTCTTCGTCAGTCATGGTCTTATCGCCGTGATGGTGTCCGGTAGCCGGTTTACCCCCTTCGGGGTTCATCATACTGGCTTTACCCAAGAGTTGTGCCGATGCATCGACTTTGAATACGCCGTTGCGGACGATTTCTTCGCCTTCTTGAAGCCCGCTGACGACTACGTAATAATCACCGGCTTCGGGACCTAAAATAATTTCACGATACATAAAATCATTGCCTTTTTTGACATAGACCACCGAGCGTTTGCCCGTCCATAAAACCGCTGTTTTCGGAATCAGTAAACTTTCTTTATTTCCGGCTTGAATTTTTACAC
>WFZY01000101.1 GCA_015489265.1 Flavobacteriaceae bacterium
AGATATTGCACTTGCTCAACACGACTTTCCAAGTAATCAAACTCTGTAGCTTCGTCCAACCCAATAGCCAAGGCACCCATATCGCGACCGCTCATGCCGCCGTAAGTGATAAAACCTTCAAACAAAATGGCAAAAACCGTAGCTTTATTGTAGATATCTTCATCATTGGTGGCAATAAAACCGCCCATATTGACCAAGCCGTCTTTTTTGGCGCTCATGGTCATGCCGTCGCCGTAACTAAACATTTCACGTACAATTTCTTTAATGCTTTTATGTTTATAAGCATCTTCACGTTTTTTGATGAAATAAGCATTTTCGGCAAAACGTGCTGCATCAAAAAACAAAGGAATACCATACCGGCGACATAATGCTGCCGTCTCACGAATGTTTTTCATGGAAACCGGCTGACCACCAGCGGTATTACAGGTGATGGTCATAATAACCATGGGAATTTTTTCTTTGGGATAGGTTTTAAAAACCTTTTCGAGTTTGTCTAAGTCTATATTGCCTTTAAACGGATGAAATTTTGACGTGTCGGATGCTTCATCAATGGTACAATCAACGGCTTTGGCTTTACGAAATTCGATATGTCCTTTGGTGGTATCAAAATGTGAGTTTCCCGGAATGATATCTCCCTCTTTAACTATAGCTGAGAACAATACATTTTCGGCTGCACGCCCTTGATGCGTCGGAATTAAAAATTTATATCCGGTGATGCGTTGCACATTGGCTTTAAGCAATTCAAAAGAGCGCGAACCTGCATATGCCTCATCGCCTTTCATGATTTCCGCCCACTGGTTATCACTCATCGATCCGGTACCGCTGTCGGTTAATAGGTCTATAAAGACTTGATCGCTTTTGAGGTTAAACAAATTGTAATGGGCTTCTTGTATCCACTGTTTTCGTTGCTCTATGGTCGAACGTTTAATATTTTCAATGCTTTTTATTTTAAAGGGTTCTGCGTATGGAAAGTTCATAGTTACTGAAAGTTAAATGTTTATAATATTAAATGTTTGAAATTAAGATTTTTCATCACTCACGCCTCGTTCGTTCTGAATGACAGATAGTTCATTTCGAAAGTATGACGTATGAACGAGAGAAATCTTTTTTATATAATATCTATCAATTATTTTCACCATCTGTTTTTTGTCCGGTCATCATCAAATAGGCTTTTAAGAAAGCGTCAATCTCACCATTCATGACACTATCTACTTGTGAGGTTTCGTGTCCGGTTCGTACATCTTTGACCAGTTTATACGGGTGCATCACATAATTCCGGATTTGCGATCCCCATTCTATTTTCTTTTTATTAGCTTCGATTTTGTCACGTTCCTCCATGCGTTTTTGCATTTCTATTTCATATAAGCGCGATTTGAGCAATTTCATAGCTTTCTCTTTATTTTCGAGTTGTGAGCGTGTTTCCGAATTTTCAATAATGATACCTGACGGTTCGTGACGCAAACGTACAGCCGTTTCAAGTTTGTTGACTGCCTGTCCGCCGGCACCACTGGCACGCATGGTTTCCCACTTAATATCTGCCGGATTAATGTTAATTTCGATGGTATCGTCAACAAGCGGATAAACATAAACTGAAGCAAAAGATGTATGCCGTTTGGCATTGCTGTCAAAAGGGGATATACGCACTAAACGATGCACACCGTTTTCGCCTTTCAGGTAGCCGTAAGCATAATCGCCGGCTATTTCGATGGTTACGGTCTTAACGCCTACAACATCGCCGGCTTGGTAGTTGAGTTCTTTGGTTTTATAGCCGTTTTTTTGTGCCCACATCAGATACATCCGCAAGAGCATTTCCGCCCAATCGTTGCTTTCGGTACCTCCGGCACCGGCGGTTATTTGCAATACGGCACTGAGCTGGTCGGCTTCACCGGACAGCATATTGCGAAACTCAATGTCTTCTATCAAATTTTTGGTTTGTTCGTATTGTTGCTCAACTTCTGCTTCTGTAGCTTCTTTTTCTTTGTAAAATTCGTATAAAACCTGTAATTCATCCAAATGCTCTTTCGCTTTTTCATAATCGGAAATCCACTTTTTTTTCGATTGAATGGACTTCATGACCTTTTGAGCTTCTTTAGGGTCGTTCCAAAAATCAGGATTACCGGTTTTTTCTTCTTCATTTTCTATTTCAATACGTTTTCTATCGATGTCAAAGATAGTGGTTTAAAGCGGTTAGACGTTTTTCCAAATCTTTGAGTTGTTCTTGTGTGATCATAATTTTTTTTAATTTGGACAAAAATAAGACAATAAATTTTTATTATTAAATTTTTATTTATAATTTGTGCGCCTCAAAACAATAAATTTATGAGTAAAAAAATCAAAGTAGATATGGAATTTCCCATTCATGCTTCCCCTAATATGATTTATCAGTATCTGACAACGCCTTCCGGATTAAGCGGCTGGTTTGCCGACGATGTCAATTCACGTGGCAAACTTTATACCTTTATTTGGGATGGTGTAGAAGAAAAAGCTAAAATAGCTAGTAAAAAAGACAATGAAAAGGTCAAGTATAAATGGTTAGATGATGATGACAATGAAACCGGAACCTATATCGAATTTAAAATAATGGTGGATGAATTAACCAAAGATGTATCTCTTTTAGTAACTGATTTTTGCGATGAAGATGAAGAAGAAGAAACCCGTTTGTTATGGGAAAATCAAATCGGCGATTTGAAACACATAATTGGTGCGATATAAAAACGTGGTTTTTTGATATTTAAAATTGAAGTTTAATAAGTTATTCGAGCTTATTAAACTTTTTTTTTGGAGATGATCATCTCCGATACTAAACCTTTTGCTATTTATGTCGTCATATACCAAGTAAACAGATAAATCTCGATGAAACAGCCCGACCTGATACATTTTAAAACTTTATCAACTGACGATCAATTGAATTGGATTGTCAAACACTATGCACAAGACTTGTACTGGGTTATTCGTCCAATTGTAAAAACGCATGAGAATACCAATGATATTTTGCAAAATACTTTTATAAAAGTGTATCAAAATTTACCAAAATTCAGATATAATAGCCGACTTTTCTCTTGGTTGTATCGAATTGCGGTTAATGAGTCTTTGAGTTTTTTACGTCAAAGCAGACTAAAATCTATTGAAGACAGTGATAGTTATTTGTTAAATTTATTAACACAAGATCCATATTATGACGGTGATGAGATTGCATTAAAACTTGAAAAAGCTTTATTATCGTTACCACCAAAGCAACAAGAAATTTTTCGACTAAAATACTTTAATAATATGAAGTTTAATGAAATAGCAGAACTTACAGGCACCTCGGTTGGCGGTTTAAAAGCCAATTATCATCTCGCTGTTAAAAAAATAAAAAAATATTTAAGTACAGATTAAACCTTTTTATATAAAGAAAGTCTTATAGATGTATGAAACAATATGACAACATAGAACAAGAATTGTCCGCTTTAAAAAAACATTATAAAGTGCCGGCAGATTACTTTGAGGATTTATCTGTCAAAAATGAGCAACTGGTTAAAAAACGTACTTTATTAAGTGCCAATAGACTCTGGTTAGTAGCAGCTGTACTGATTTTATTGCTTAGTTTGGGCTATAAAGTTTTTAACTGGTCACACCAAAAAACTGTAAAAACAATACAATCCTCAGATTTGGTTACGCAAAATAATGATTTATTCAGCGACTTATCCGATGAAGAAATTATCGATTATTTGGCTGATGAAGATTTGTTTGATCAAGATTTACCATAACATTAATTTTAAAAAACAATTAAAGATGAAAAAAACAGTTTTTATGAGTTTGATAGCATTCTTTTTGTTATCAACAACCGCAATTGCACAAGGTCCCAATTATAAAATGAAAAGGGAAATGAGTAAAGAAAGACAAGAAAAAATCTTTAAAAAGAAATTAGAGTTTTTTAAGAAAAATCTAATTTTGACTAAAGATGAGAGTAACAAATTTGAAGAAGCCTATAAGCAGTATTCCAAGGAAAGAATAGAAATAAAAAAAGCCTATAAAACTGATATAGTTGACAAAGTTAAGAATGGGAATCTTTCTGAACTCAACGAAAAAGAAAAACAACATATAATTAAACGTAAGTTAGAATTGGATAAGCGTTTGTATGAATTAAATGCGGATTTTAACAAGCGATTGATCAATATTTTACCTTCAGAAAAGGTAATTAAATATTTTGAACTCGATCGCCGTTTTAACAGGCAATTAATGAAACGCTTTAAAAAGCGAAGAGAGATGGATAAAAGGAGAAAAAATATGCAAAACAGAAGAAAGGATATGAAGGATAGAAAAATGCAAATGCGTGATCAGAGACGTGTTATGCAATCCAATAAATAGTTTTTAATTCAAGTCATTTTTTAAGCCCTGCAATAAGCGGGGCTTTTTAAATATTAAGTTTTAACCGTTCCTTTTTTGTTAAGCTGTTAATAACTAATTCATAAGAATGGTCTATAAGAGCTCTTATTAAATTGGGAGAAAGCACTCCATCTACTTTGATGGTGTTCCAATGTTTTTTATTCATATGGTATCCGGGAATGATTTGCGGATAATCATTACGAAGCAGAATTGCCTTTTCCGGATCACATTTCAGATTTAGTCCCAAAGGGTCAGAATCTAAACTTATCAAAGCAAACATTTTGCTGCCTACTTTAAAAACCAAAGTGTTCTTATCAAATGGTAAACTTTCACTAACAGCAGTTTTAGATAAACAATATATTCTGATTTCTTCTAAATTCATAATCGTAAAGACTTCATAAAAAATATTTTTATAAAAATAAGCTTTTGTTTTTAATATAGGGTCTGCTGATTTTCTACAATATCTCAATAAATATTGAAGCGGAAGCTAAAAAAAATGATTAAAAATTTGGTCAAAATGCAAGTTTTTTGTATCTTTATGTAATAAAACCGTGCAGTTTATGGTCAAATATACATCACAAAAACAGGTAAAATTAGAATTTTTTAAGCATCCGTTCAACAACGATTTAGATCCGAACAATCGCTGGGTTAAATTATCAGAACTTATTCCATGGGATGAACTTGCAAATGTTTACAGTCAAAAATTAGATTCCAATCGTGGTCGCTTTTCAGTCGATGTTCGCACTGTCTTAGCCGCTATGATTATTAAGCATTTTTTAAAACTGGACGATAGAGGGACGATACAGATGATACAAGAGAATCTTTATCTGCAATTTTTCTGTGGTTTACCGGAATTTACCCATAAACCGGTCTTTGATCCCAGCTTATTTGTTGATATCCGCAAACGTTTGGGTGGCAGTGAGTTTGACGAATTTAATAAACTCGTCATTTCCAAGTTTGAAGCCGTCAAATCACAGGCAATAAACAAGAAAAAATCAAGTAAAAAGAAACAATCATCATCCGACGACCATCATAGAGATCCCGATTCTGAAAATCAAACCCAAAACAAAGGCACTCTTATAGCAGATGCCACAGTAGCAGACCAAGAGATTAAATTTCCAAATGATGTCGATTTGTTAAATCAAGCTCGAGAACATTTAGAGCGTATGGTTAATACGCTTTATCAACAGGACATAGACAAGCAAAAACCACGTCTTTATCGTAGAGTGGCACGTGTAGATTTTCTTAATTTTTCAAAGAAAAAACGAAAAAGTAAAAAATTTATTCGCCAAAATATCAAGAAACAATTACAATATGTCCGGAGAGATTTAAAAGCATTGCGAGAAATGTTAGCTAACACACAAAGGCAAAAACAATTAAAATCATCTGACATAAAATTGTTAGAAACCATTGATAAACTGTACCAACAACAAAAAGAAATGTATGAACAAAAAACACATAGTATTGCCAATCGGATTGTCAATTTATATCAACCTTGGGTGCGTCCGATAGTCAGAGGTAAGTCGGGCAAAAAAGTAGAGTTTGGTTCAAAAATAAACATTATGCTAAAAGACGGTTTTGTACGGATAAATCATTTTGATTTTGAAGCCTTTAATGAAGGACAATTGGTTGAGTCAATGATAGAAAGTTATTATGCGTTTTATGGTTATTATCCGGAATATTTTTTAGGCGACAAAATATATTTGAATAGAGCCAATCGAAAATATCTCAAAGAAAGACATATAAAAATCGTAGGTAAACCGCTGGGGCGCCCCCCTAAACAAAGTCATGAAACGGCAAGTGAAAAACGAAAAAAACGAAAAAAAGCCGCTGAAAGAAATCAAGTTGAAGGCAAATTTGGACAAGCAAAAAGAGGCTACAAACTTAATAACATTAAAGCAAGATTAGCAGCAACCAGCGAATCGTGGGTAAATGCAATCTTATTTGTTATAAATTTGAAAAAATTAGCAGAACAAATGGAAAATTATGGCGGTATTTTTCTGTCTTTATTAAAAAAACTCTGTAATTGTATCAAAAATTGGTTCAAAATTAAAATCATTAGAAAATCTATCGAAATTTTACCTGTATAAGCAAGAGGGATTAAAAATAAAATCAGCAGACCCTAGTTAAATGCTTCATATTTATTGACTTTTAGTAGAGCACAAATATAAGCTTTAACTGGGAGTAATCAAGGGTGAAGGGGTGATCCCTTCGCTCTTTTTGCTCCGTTTCGCTACGCTTCACTTCTCAAAAAGAGCGAAGGGATAGCGAATA
>WFZY01000102.1 GCA_015489265.1 Flavobacteriaceae bacterium
AATTAGTTTTAATAAGTGTATTTTTTTGGCAACAAACTCATTAATAACTTTATCGGGATATTTCCATAAAATTTTTAGATCCATTTTTCATGATTTTCATCTAAAAAAACAGACGGTCTTTTTTATCAAATAATCCGTCTAACATCACTCAACCGGTGCGAATAGCGTTGAAACTTCCGGCTCCAAATGCCTTTGTCGTCGATGTCGTCAATATGGGCATTGCCGTGTGAATGAAAAATAGTGCCGTCCCCCAACAAAAAACCGACGTGAATGACCTTGCCTTTGTCGTTGGTAAAAAATGCCAAGTCACCGGATTCGGCTTCCGATAATTTGATAGAAACACCCTGCGTGGCTTGATCTTTGGCATTGCGCAGTAAATGCTGTCCGCACAGTTTGTAAGCCATTTGCGTTAAGCCGCTGCAATCGAGTCCGAAATGTGTTTTACCGCCCCATAGATATGGACTGTTTTCATAGGTCAAGGCAAATTCCAAAACTTTGGCTTTATCGTGTTTACCGGTGATGAAATTACCGTTAAATACACCGGTTTCATCACCCATTTGTAAAGTAAGTTTTTCCGGATTGAAATGGGGCAACATACTGCCCATCGGCAATAAAAATCTGCCGGATTGCGGAAAAATCACTTCGCTGACAATATTGGTAGTGTAGTAGGGTTGTTGGTCGTTAAGAGTTTCAAATTCATTATCTGAAATTTCAAGTAATACTTTTTCATCAATCCAACCTTCATATTTTTCGTAAGCTGTTTTGATGTAGCGCCATTGTTTATAAGTATCCAATATTTCATACGTATCGCCAAAGAGCATTTGGGTCATAATTTCGGCTTCATCGGCGCGGTCAGCACGAATGGGAACGATGGTTGCAAAATTTAGGGCTTTCATAAAAAAGAGTTGAAAGTTAAAAGTAGAATGTAAAGACGAAATGCTTTTCGTCTCTTTTATTGTTCAAAATATATATGTTATTTAAGCACTACTGTCATTTCGAAGGAGTTTACGACTGAGAAATCTGAATTTAAGATTTCTCCCCCGACTATTGTCGGGGTCGAAATGACAGGAAAACGTTCGAAATGACAGCAGACTTTATAATTTTATTCATTTTCAATAATCATAGCGCCGGCGCCACCGCCACCGTTACAGATACCGGCTGCACCATACTTGGCGTTGTTGCGTTTCAAAGCATTGATAAGCGCCATGATGATACGGACACCACTGACGCCAAGTGGATGGCCGATGGATACGGCACCACCGTAAATATTACATTTTTCGGGGTCTAATTTCATCAATTCGATATTGACCAATCCTACTACTGAAAACGCTTCGTTTAATTCAAAATAATCGATGTCATCTAAGCTTAATCCGGCTTTTTTAAGCGCTTTGGGAATGGCTTTTGCCGGTGCGGTGGTAAACCATTCGGGTTCGTGGGCAGCATCGGCATAGGAAACGATTTTAGCCAAAGGTTTGATACCGAGTTCTTCGGCTTTTTTTCTGGTGGTTATAATCAAAGCCGCCCCGCCGTCATTGATGGTTGAAGCATTGGCAGCGGTTACGGTACCGTCCTTAGTAAAGACCGGTTTAAGAAACGGAATTTTGTCAAAATTGACATTTTTATATTCTTCGTCTTCATCAAAAATAATCGGATCGCCTTTGCGTTGTGGTATTTCAACAGGCACTACTTCATCGGCAAAGACACCGTTTTTCCATGCAGCAGCAGACAAATGATAAGATTTAATAGCAAAAGCATCTTGTTCTTCACGGCTGATATCATATTTTTTAGCGCACATATCGGCAAAAACACCCATGTGTTGTTGCGAATAAACATCGAGCAAGCCATCGAGAATCAAGCCGTCTTTCAGCGTAATATCGCCCAATTTCACGCCTTTGCGTCCCTTTAAGTAATGCGGTGCTTGTGACATATTTTCCATACCGCCGGCTACCATAATTTCAGCATCGCCGGCTTTGAGTGCTTGGGCAGCCATACTGACGGCTTTCATACCCGATGCACAAACTTTGTTGACTGTGGTTGCCGGAACTGTATTGGGAATACCGGCAAAAATACTTGCCTGACGGGCAGGTGCTTGTCCTTCGCCGGCTTGTAAAACATTACCCATATAGACTTCATCGACTAAATTGGGGTCTAAATCAATTTTTTTTAACGCACCCATAATGGCTGCGGCACCGAGTTTTGGTGCTGGTATTCCGGAAAGTGTACCGTTAAAACTGCCGATAGGCGTTCTGGCATACGAAATAATAACTATATCTTGTGGTGATTTCATAATACATTTTTTTAAATTGCCCTAAAATTACAAATAATTACAGAAATAGTCGGTTATTTCTACAAAAAATATTTTAAATTTGGCTGACATTATGCCGGTTGACCGGAAGTCGAAAAAAGTTTTATGAGAAAAATTTTAAATTATATTTATCGCAATACGTTTTTGATATACAAAGTGCTGATTTTTACCGGTGCTTTGGTGTTGATTATTTACTTGTTTTCTCAAACCGGTGCGTTTCAATACGAATTTGTTAAAAACAAAGCTTGGCAATACAAAGATTTAAAAGCGCCTTTTGATTTTACGATTAAAAAATCCAAAGCGGCTATTCAAAAAGAACAAGATTCCATCAAGCAACATGTGCCGTTGTTTTTTGATTGGAAACCCGTTGCTTTGACCGAAATTATTCGTAAAACGGATAGTAT
>WFZY01000103.1 GCA_015489265.1 Flavobacteriaceae bacterium
TCGGGTGCGGCATACCGACTACGGCAGATTCTGCAACTAATGGATGTTCATTCAAAGCGTTTTCAATTTCGGCAGTTCCTAAACGGTGTCCGGATACATTGATGACATCGTCAATACGACCTAAAATACGGTAATAACCATCTTCGTCGCGCTTGACCCCATCACCGGTAAAATATAATCCCGGGAACGTAGAGAAATAAGCTTGTTTGTAGCGTTCATGGTCGCCCCAAAGCGTACGTGCCATGCCGGGCCAAGGAAATTCTATACACAAATTACCTTCTACATTTTTGCCATACATTTTTTTACCGTTACCATCAACAATTACCGGACGAATACCGGGCAAAGGCAACGTCGCATAAGCCGGTTTGGTCGGGATGATACCGGCCAGCGGACTAATCATAATACCGCCGGTTTCGGTTTGCCACCAGGTATCGACAATCGGGCATCGCCCTTTACCAACATGGTCGTGATACCAGTGCCAAGCTTCTTCGTTGATGGGTTCTCCAACAGTACCCAAAACGCGTAAAGTCGGCATTTCATAATCATCTACCCATTTTTCACCTTCGGCTAGCAATGCACGAATGGCTGTAGGTGAAGTGTAAAACTCATTGACACCATATTTTTCAATGATTTGCCAATATCTATCCGGTGCCGGATAGGTTGGAATGCCTTCAAACATAATGCTGGTCGCACCTTCGAGCAAGGGGCCGTAAATGATATAAGAATGTCCGGTTATCCACCCGATATCGGCAGCACAGAAATAAATATCATTAGGACGATATTGAAAAACATTCTTAAATGTGTAAGCCGAATAAACCATATAACCACCGGTTGTATGCAGCACGCCTTTTGGTTTGCCTGTTGAACCACTCGTGTATAAAATAAAGAGCGGATCTTCAGCATCCATAATTTCCGGCTTAGCTTCGGGTGAAGCGTTTTTCATCAAATCGTGCCACCATAAGTCGCGACCTTCTTGCATAGTAACCGCTTCTCCTGTTCGTTTTACCACAACCATTTTTTCAATAGAATCGGACATGGTCAGTGCTTCATCTGAAGTAGCTTTCAAAGGAATCGTTTTTTTGCCGCGATAACCACCATCAGCCGTAATTAAAATCTTTGCTTGCGCATCGTTGTTTCTATCAGCTAATGCTTTAGCAGAAAAACCGGCAAATACAATAGAATGAATAGCCCCGATACGAGCACATGCCAACATGGCAATAGCTAATTCGGGAATCATTGGTAAGTAAATAGCGACTCTGTCACCTTTCTTGACACCCAAACTTTTCAAAACGTTGGCGAACTTGTTAACTTCCTCATACAATTCTTTATAAGTATAAGATTTAGACGCTTCATTAGGGTCATTGGGTTCCCAAATAATAGCCTTTTGATCTCCTCTTAAAAATAAATTGCGTTCAAAAATATTTTCAGTAATATTGAGTTTGCCATCAATAAACCATTCGACTTTGGGTTCTTTAAAATCCCATTTTAAGGTTTTACGCCATGGTTTTCGCCAATAAAAAGTTTCGGCAATATTAGACCAGAATCCTACCGGATTGGCTATACTTTTTTGATATTCGTGTAAATAACCGCTGAGCGTTGAGATTTTTGGTATCATAATTATTTAGTTTTGTTAAATTGACATCTAAAATAAGTTTTTTTTGCTTACAAATCTTTTTTTTAATCTCTAATAATTAATATTCATCTTTTTTAACACATTAAACAATAAAAATTAATTTTTAAAAGTAAAATTTATTAATATTATTAATAAACTTTATTTTTAGTTCCGTTTTTTGTAATCATTTTTTAACAAATTGATAATGATAAATATCTGATGGTGTTTTGAAAACCAGTAAATATATCCCGGTTTGAAGATTTTCTACCGGAATGGACATATTATTTTTTCCTATAAGTTTCGTTTTTATTACTTGCTGTCCTGCCATATTAATGATAATAATAGTAGCATCTTTATCCGATGAGATATTTAATATATTTGATACAGGATTAGGATAGATTTTAACTAATGTTTGAGCTATCTCATCTGCTAAGCTTAAAGCATCACATTCTGCTTGAGTCTCTACATAAGTAGCTGTAGGGTCAATGGCATTTGCCCAGTTGTTTGTCATAAGGACCTTATCATCAACAAACACACAGGCAAGATCAGGGTTATCTATGGCATCAAAATACCAAAAATTAGCATTATTTCCATTTCTAATGTCTAAATTAGTTAATCTGTTATTTTGACAAAGAAGCCATACCAAATCATGATTTTGAGTAAAGTCCAGACTTGTTATTTGATTGTTATAGCATTCTACATATCGTAAAAGCGTATTTTGCGTTGCAACTAAACCGGTTAATTGATTATCATGACAACCAACGCCCGTTAAAGCCGTATTATGTGTTATATTTATACTTGTCAAATGATTTGAAGAACAACCTAAATCTTGCAGGGCTGTGTTTTGTGAAATATCCAAACTTGTTAGTTGATTTTCGGAACAATCAAGTTTTTGCAGGGCTGTGTTTTGCGAAACATCTAAATATATTAATTGATTATTATTGCAATAAAAGTCTTCTAGTGCCGGATTTTGTGTAACATCTAAATTTGTTAACTGATTATTGCCACACGATAGTTTTTGCAATGATGTATTTTGTGTAACATTCAAACTATTTAATTGATTGTTATTGCACCAGAGTATTTGTAAATCCGGATTTTGTGTCGTAATTAAACTATTTAGTTGATTGATGTGACATCTGAGATTTTGAAGAGCCATATTATGACTAATATCTAAGCTTGTTAACTGATTATCGGAACAATCCAGTATTTGTAAATCTTGAAAATCTTCTATACCGGTTAAATCAGCAATATTAAGATTACTTACATTTAATGTCGTAACATGACGGATATTTGTAGTGGTTACAAAATCATCACCATTTATCCCGTTTCCCATACCATTGTTTTCAAGATATGCTTCAAAATTATCATCAGGCACGTAAGTTAAATCCAGAAAAGCATTACATTCAGCTTGGTTTTCTACATATGCAGCAGACGCATCAATGGCATTTGCCCAATGGTTTTCCATATACGAAGTATCATCTACAAATACACAAGTTAAATCAGGATTATATGTAGCAGAAAAATATGCGAGATTTGAATTGTTGCCATTTTTTAAATTTAAACTCGTTAATTGGTTATAATAACAATAAAGTTTTTGTAAAGCAATGTTTTGTGATAAATCTAAATCCGTTATCTGATTGACATAGCAATATAATTCTTGTAAGGCGGTATTATGTGTTAAGTCCAAACCGGTTAATTGATTATCATGGCAGTATAACTTTTCTAAAATCGTATTATGACTTAGATCTAAGCTTGTTAAATGATTATAGTTACATACAATTGATTGTAACGATGTGCTTTGACTCAAATCTATACTTGTTAATTCATTGAACTCACAAATTACCATTTGTAAAACTGAATTTTGTGGTAGATTTAAACTTGTCAATTGATTAGAACTACAAGAAAGTTGTTGTAAAGCCGCATTTTGTGTTAAATCTAAGCTTGTTAAATGATTATTATCACAATAAAGTTTCTGTAAAGCAATATTATGGCTTACATCAATGTTTGTTAAAGGAGTGTTTGCAAACCAAATTTCTTGCAAAGCCGTATTTTGAGTTAAATCTAGATTTGTTAATGGATTTGAAAAAAAAGATAAAAATTGTAAATTTTGAAAATCTTCTATACCGGTTAAATCATGAATATTTTGACCATCTACATTTAATGCACTAACATTACTAATTCTTGAAGTCAAAACATAATCATCATTAGCAATACCATTACCCATACTATTAGAATCACCTAGTTGCACTGTATTACCTTGTGTATCGTGAGTTTCAAGATAATTTTCAAAATTATCATCAGGCACGTAAGTTTGTTGTGCATAAACAAAACCCGATAAAAGAAATAAAAGACCATTTAGAAGTGTAGCAATTTTCATGATATTTTTAGATGTTTTTTTGTTCGTGTAAAGTTAAGTTTTTTTTTCATAAACACAAAGTTGGAAAGTTTATGATTCTATATCGATTTTGGTGGGTAATATAATATTTCAAATAATAATATTTCATACCTCTTTATGCCACTTTTAGAAACTTATTATCATTTTTTTATATAAAATTAGAAATTATATTATTTTTGAAACCAAATTAACAGCATGCAAGACATCATCCACTTTTTTACGGCTCCTTACGAACATACGCCGGTTATTTATATCATTATTGAATTTGTAGCGATGGCATTTGGTATTGCCAGTGTCTTATTTGCCAAAAAAGAAAATATTTTGGTATATCCGACCGGTATTATCAGTACGGTACTTTACGTCTATCTATTGAGCAAATGGCAAATGTATGGTGATTTAATCATCAACATTTATTATACTTTGATGAGTATTTACGGTTGGTGGATCTGGAGCCGGGTAGTAGATGATCAGACTCAAAAACATATCCCTATTACCAAAAGTTCCAAAAAAGATTATTTATTAGCGTTAGGAATTTTTATTTTTACATCGGCTTTTGTTATTTGGGTATATCGGCATTATAATGTGATGCCTAACGAATTGGGTTTTAAGGACAGTGTCCGTTATGCATGGCAACATTTATCGACCGGTAAATTAGCCGAAATCAAAAAGATTACGCCTTTTCTGGATACTTTTACTACCGGTGCCGCTTTTGCTGCCATGTGGCTCATGGCGAACAAAAAACTGGAAAGCTGGATATTTTGGATTGCTGTTAATATTGTATCTGTGCCATTATATTTTATAAAAGGTTACGGTTTTACGGGAATTCAATACTTTATATTTTTAATTTTGGCTTTCCAAGGTTATAAACAGTGGCAAAAATTAATGCAAAAAGAAAAACTAGAAACTATCTCATGAACACATCTATAAGAGAGCAACTCAAACAAAAACCAACGGACGTAATAAAAGTGGTGATGTTCGGACCGGAATCGACCGGTAAAACGACCTTATCGCAACAATTAGCCCGACATTATAATACAGTTTGGGTGCCGGAATATGCCCGAGATTATTTGCAAAATGTTTGGAATAACGAACGGCGTACCTGCGAGCAAAAAGATTTAATTCCGATAGCCATAGGGCAAATGACACTGGAAAACGATTTAGCTCAAAAAGCTACAGATGTTTTGTTTTGTGATACTGATTTGCTTGAAACTAAAGTTTATTCCAAAGAGTATTATGGTGGTTATGTCGATCCGCTACTTGATGAAGCTGCCCGTAACAATGATTATGATTTGTATTTTTTAACCTACATTGATGTGCCATGGGAAGCCGATGATTTACGTGACCGCCCGCACCAACGCGAAGAAATGTTTAATGCTTTTAAAAAAGCACTGGATGAACACGGAAAAAAATACATTATTTTAAAAGGTAATAAAAAAGAACGTTTGCAGAAAGCCGTAAAGTATGTTGATGAACTTTTAGAAAAAGAAACTCGATTGTAACAAAACAAAAAGTCGCCTTTGAGGCGGCTTTCTTATAAACTAATTTTAAATATTATTTTTCATAGATACTGTTTTTGATTGTTAATAAACTCAAAGTTATGTATAAGCAGTAAACCAGTTTGTAATATTTAAGTAAAAAAACTTAACCAAGCTGTTCTTTTTGTAAAAAAACAATAAATTTAACATTCTAGTATTTTTTTCAATAAAAAAGCCCTCAAAAATGAGAGCTTAATGCAAATATAGAATATAAATATTTTAATTATCCTAAACTATTGACATGTTTGGTTAATTTAGATTTTAAATTAGCCGCTTTATTGTTATGAATGATATTTCTTTTAGCCAAACGGTCAATCATTGAGATTACTTTTGGCAAAAATGATTCCGCTTCAGCTTTTTCAGTCATTTTTCTTAGTCTTTTAATGGCTGTACGAGTAGATTTATGATAAAATCTATTGTGCAATCTTTTCTTTTGATCTTGTCTGATTCTTTTTAATGCTGACTTATGATGTGCCATATTTCCTTTTTTAAATTAATTTAATAAAAAACCTTAGGGTTATATTTTTACTTTGTAGTCCGTAGGGGAATCGAACCCCTGTTACCAGGATGAAAACCTGGCGTCCTAACCCCTAGACGAACGGACCATGACTTAGGAAATCCTAAATAATAA
>WFZY01000104.1 GCA_015489265.1 Flavobacteriaceae bacterium
GGTGAAAAAGACTTTTTAAATCTGAATAAATTAGCCGGTAAATTACTCAGATACAGTGAGTTTGTTGCACTCGGATTAGCGGTAGTTTTCATTATTTTTTACAAACCCATCGGGATGTTGTTTACCAATGAACCGGAAGTTATCGCTTTATATCGACAAGTCTTTTGGCTGGTCATTTTGATGCAGCCGGTTGGTGCCATTGCCTTCATTTTCGATGGTATTTTTAAAGGATTGGGCTGGGTCAAATTTCTGCGCAATATGCAACTGGTTGCCACTTTTGTCGTGTTTGTTCCGGTCTTATTGATTTTAGACGCTTACGGTTTACAACTCTATGGCGTTTGGACAGCTTTCTTGCTTTGGATGGCAGCAAGAGCAGGCAGTTTGTGGTGGCGATTTGAGCGGTTTTTTACTTAAAAAAATGCTTTATAATATCATTGCCGTTTACCAACAATACCAAAGTCAAGAGTAAGATAAAACCGGCTATTTGGGCATATTCCAAGAATTTTTCATTGGGTTTACGTCCCGTTATCATTTCGTAAAGGGTAAACATGGCATGTCCGCCATCGAGTGCCGGAATGGGCAAAACATTTAGTACCGCCAACATAATGGATAGAAACGCTGTAATCGTCCAAAAACGCCCCCAATCCCAAGTACTGGGAAAAATTTTGGCAATGGAAATAAAACCACCAACCCCTTTATACGCACCGGTTTTCGGATTAAAAATCATTTTTAATTGGTTGATATACCCCCAAAAGGTTTCTTTGGTGCGTTTGAGTCCTGCCGGTATAGATTGTAAGAAAGAATATTTTTTATTGACGACTTTGATATAGCCGCGCTTTTCCCATTCTTTATAATCACCATTGAGTTGGACGCCTATTTTACCGTTTTCGTCTATCTGTAAATTGACATCGGTGGGTTGTCCGTTGCGTAAAACCGTGACTTGAATAGCTTGTCCCTTATGTGCTTCGAGCAATGGTTTGATTTGATCAAAATATTCGGCTTTTTGTCCGTTAACGGCAATAATTTGATCACCTTTTTGCAGTTTACCTTCATTCTCTTTGGAAACGACTTTTTCCACAATAAAAGGAATACGGATAGTGGTTAAACCTTTTTGTTTAGGGTCCTTTTCATCAACTAATTTTTCTATAAAATTAACCGGAAAATTTATGGTTTGTTTCGTACCGTTTCGTTCTACTTCAACTTGTTTGGCCGTAATCAATTTAGCATCGACCGTATTGGCATATTTGACCGGTTCATTGTTGATTTTCAATATTTTATCTCCGGTTTTTAAACCTGCTTCTTTTAGAGCCGGATGTAAAATTTGCAAGCCACCTTTGACGGACTGGATCGGAACCAACTGTTCACCATAGGCATATGCCAAACCGATATAAATAACAATAGCCAAAAGCACATTGACAATCACACCGGCTAACATAATTATCAAGCGTTGCCACGCCGGTTTGCTGCGAAATTCCCATGGCTGCGGTTCTTGATTGAGAAAATCTTTATCCATGCTTTCATCAATCATACCGGCTATTTTGACATAACCGCCAAGTGGTAACCAACCGATACCGTACTCTGTTTCGCCGATTTTTTTCTTAAATAACGAAAAACCGGGATTAAAAAACAGGTAGAATTTGTCAACTTTGGTCCCGAAATATTTGGCAGCCAAAAAATGCCCTAATTCGTGCAAAACGACTAATATACTTAAACTTAAAAGTAATTGAAATATAATGATTAAGGTTGCATTCATATCGTAAATAAAATTTATTGTAGGCAAAAATAAACTATTTTAAAATAATAAATGACAAAGAAATGTTAATTTGATAATACAAGATTCCATAATTATTAAAATAACAAATCGTTTTTAAAAATATTAATCAAATAAAAACCGCGTTTAATCGAATCAAAGTGACTATTCAGTAAATGAAGATTGTTTGTATATTGTGTTTTCTGTTTCTTTGAAAAAATATGGAAAAGTAAATGGACACTAAAATCAAAAAATTATGTAAATTACCCCTATGAAAAAATGCTTTGTTGTTTTTATTAGTTTTATAGCTCTGAACATAACGGCTCAGGGCTATAAACATTTTACTATAGAACAGGGCTTACCAAGCAACAGAGTTTATAAAATATTACAAGATTATGATGGTTTTATTTGGATTGCTACAGACAAAGGTTTGTCTAAATTTGATGGCGATTCGTTTAAAAATTTTACGATTGCTAGCGGCTTACCGAGTAATGATATTTGGCAAATTATTTTAACCCGTGACAATAAACTTTGGTTTTTTACACGGTCAAATAAAATCGGATATATCCGAAATGATTCTATTTATAGCTTTCCGGCACAAAAGGGAGAGTTTCTCTATCCGACTCAAATCAATACCGATTTAAAACAGATCTACTTTAAGAGTTATAACCACAATTATACCTTAAAGCATCAAAAATGGCAAATTATACCCATTCATAAAAAAGATAGTGTACATTTTGCCTCTCTCAAAGTGATTCACTCTAAAATCAGCTACTTATCTATGCAATCTAATAATGACATAGATAGCCCGCGTCAATTTATACTAACAGATAGTTTGTTACATCCATTGTCTAAATTAAAAACATCTTATAATGATTTATACGTCAAAGGCCAAATAAATGACAGTTTGATAGCTATTTCCTCTGAAAAAGGAATTCACTTTATCAACCTAAACAATTTGAAATTCTATCATATCATAAAACCGGCTTTTTTTAAGAAAAATTTATATATCAGAACGATGGCAACTGATAAAGATGTACAAATTTCAACAGAAAATTTTTGGGCAAATTTGGGAAATGATTATCAACTGAAAAATATCAAAACTTTTCCAAAAAAATTTAATTTGACTACTGTTTTTAAAGACCGGAAAGGCAATTTTTGGGGCACAACTTATGCCAAAGGTGTGTATTTTTTTCCTAAAAATGCTTTGAGTAGTCAAAATGAATTACCAAATGAACCCGTACAATTCTTAAAAATATTTAATAAGCAATTATTTGCCGGTGTTTTAAATAAAGGCATATACAGATTTAATCCTGCTACTGAAAAATTTGAGCGTTTTTTTAAAAATAAAGATTATCTCTTTGACTTTTATTATGAAGATGATCAAAATTTCGCAGTAATATCTAATACTTCTACTTTTATCAAAAACCACAACCGGCTTATTGAGTATAAACGCATTGGTAAAGGTTTGATAAAATTAGAAAATGGACTCTATGCCATTAGAGAACGGGGGCAAATCACGGTTTTTAACCGGAATTTAAAACTTATTAAGACCTATCCGCTAGAAGGTTGTAACGATTTTATTTCATACAATAATCATTTATTTTGCGGAACACCTATTGGACTTTTTCAAATTGTAAATGATTCTATAAAACGCATCAATTTTTTCCAAAAACCAATACCGGTTTTATCCCTTAACAAAATCGGAAATTATTTGATTGTCGGCACGGACGGTTTAGGTGTTTATGTACGGAATGCACAACAAAAAATACTATTTCTAAAAGAAACCAAAGGTCTGATAGTCAATCATATATTTGTTAATGGTAACATGATTTGGTTAGCTACGCAAAAAGGTGTTTATAATTATTTTTTTGAAAAAGGACAATTTTACTTAAAGAAAATTTTACGTCGAACCGATGGCTTGATTTCCGATCATGTCAACCATGTTGTGGTTTTTAACGACAAACTTTACACATCTAATTTTAGCGGTATTAGTTCTGTCAACCTAAATCCCGAACAAAAATTATCATTACAAAAAATTTATTTTAAATCCATCAACTACAATGGTAAAAACATCCATGATAAAGACAAAATTGCTTACCGCCAAAACAACAATTTGCTTATCAATTTCGGGTTGATTGATTTTACCGGTCAAGAACATAACCGGTATTTTTATCAATTATTACCGGTACAAAACAATTGGCTGGAAATTGACTCTAAAAATATCAATTTCAACAATTTAAAACCTAACGATTATACATTTAATGTAAAAGTTGTCAATCCTTACAGGCAAGCTTTTACCAAGTCTTTTAGCTTTAGCATCACACCATTGTGGTGGCAAACCGGTTGGGCACACGTGCTTATGGTCATCACTATTTTATTTACATTTTTTACATTAGCTTACTGGATGCGTCGCAAGGAACTTCGGAAACAGAGAGCCAAATTAGTCGCGCAAAAACAAATGGCGGAATTTGAATTACATGCACTTCGCAGCCAAATGAATCCACATTTTGTTTTTAATTCGTTAAACGCCATTCAATATTATATCAATGATGAAAATTATGACAAATCGGAATCTTATCTGGTCAAATTTTCACGGTTAATCCGGATGATATTTGAGTTTTCGCGTAAAAAATCTATCAAACTCAAACAAGAAATCGATTTGTTAAAATCTTATCTCAATCTGGAAAAAATGCGTTTTGGCGACCGGTTTAACTATTGTATCAATATCGACAAAAAACTTAATATTGACACAAGAGAAATACCGACACTTTTATTACAACCTATTGTTGAGAATGCCGTCAACCACGGTATTTTTCACAAAAAAGGTAAAGGCACCATTTGCTTGGATTTTAAATATCTGGACGAAAACAGTTATGAAATACAAATTAAAGATGATGGAGTCGGACTGGAAAAATCAGCAGAAATCAACAAGCGTTCCTTAAAAAAACACCAATCTCGCTCAACACAAATACTCAAAGACCGTATCAAATTGCTCAACCTGTCAGGTAAGTGGCAAATCACTTATGAAATAACCGATAAAACTAAAGACCAACAAACAACTTATAATACCATTGTCAAACTAAAAATAACGAAACTATGATCCGTTGTATCTTAATAGACGACGAAGCTAAAGCCCTGAAAATGCTTCAAAAAAAAATCAAAAAAAACTTTCCACAACTGGAAATTCTTGGCAGTTTTCAAGAACCGGAACAGGGGGTTAAAGCCATAGAAAAATTAAAACCGGATTTGGTTTTTTTAGATATTGCCATGCCCAATATGAGCGGTTTTGATGTCTTATCACAATTTGACGAGCCGGAGTTTGAAGTAATTTTTGTAACGGCTTATGATAATTATGCCATACAAGCCATTCGGCATGCGGCTATCGGTTATATTGTCAAACCTATTGATGATGAAGCACTTGCTCAAGCCATTGCAAAAGCAGAAAAAAATATCCAACTCAAAACCGCTAAAAAAAGCAATCAAATACTTTTAGATTTGTTAACTGAAAAAAGCAATACGATTTCAATTCCAACTCAAGAAGGTTATACTTTTATCAAAAAAGATCATGTGATCCGGCTGGAAGGTGCTGACGGCTATACCAAAATTATTTGTAACGATAATCATGAATATTTAAGCTCTTATAATTTGGGGAAATTTTTAGAGCTTTTAAATACCAATGATTTTTTTCAACCGCACCGTTCTCATATAGTCAACTTAAAATATGTAACACGTTACCTAAATGAAGGTTACTTGGAATTGGCTGATAAAACCACTGTGCCATTGGTCAAAACCAAACGTAAGGCATTTTTGGAATTAATGAACCCATCTTAAAATTTTGGCAGCAATTTCTTCGGGTTTGATGCTTTCCCATACATTTTCAAACCCTTCAAAAGTCCGGTTACCGTAAACCGAAGTTGGCAATTGCGGAAAACCTTTCAAATCCGGTAATATTTGATTTTCAGCAGGTTGATTAAACGGCGCAAAACCGGCATACGGATGCGTAGCGCCCCAAATAGTTACCACCGGCACCCCAAACAAGGCCGCTAAATGTCCGTTGCCCGAGTCCATACTTAACATGACTTGTAAGCGGCTGATGATTTGTAATTCTTCTTCAAATGAAAAAATACAGGCAGTATTATAAATTCGATTGTTATCAATTTGTTCCAATTCATCGAGTAATTGTCTTTCCTTATCTCCCCCACCAAATAATAAAATGCTTATTTCTTCATCTTTTTGAAGTAACAACCGAATTACTTCTTTGATTTTTTCCAAGGGATATTGTTTCCCTGCATGTGCTGCAAAAGGGGCAATTCCTATGGTTTTATCACCATCTAAAATCGAAAAAAATAACCTTATTTGTTTGGGTAGATCCGAAAGTTCCGGTTTAAATTGTTTTAAATCAACAGGATAACCCAATTTTTCAAAAACATCCGCATATCGCTGATGGGTTGTTTTGAGCGGTTTAAAAATTTTGTTTTGCGGGCGTGTTAGAGCTTTTTTTTCAGCTCTGCCTTTATCGATGATTGCTATTTTTTTAAAACCGCCTAACCTGAACAATGTTCTTAAAACTTTGGTGCGTAACACATCGTGCAAATCGGCAATGGCATCGGGTTGTTTGGTTTTGAGATAGCGGTATAAGCGAAATAAGCCCGGTAAACCGTTATATTTTTGCTTCAAATCAACGCCTATAAATTCGGTTCGGGGCAGTCCCTTAAATAAAGGTTCAAAAAAAGGGCGAGAAACCACTACAATTTCTACATCGTCATAGGTATTGAGCAGTACTTGCAGCACCGGAACGGTCATAGCCACGTCGCCCATAGCCGAAAAACGGAATACCATGATTTTCATATCCACTTATTTACCATGATTTTGCAGTATTTTTTCCAATGCCATGCCACGCGAGCCCTTTATCAAAATATTAGCATCTTTTATTGTGTCAAAGATACCGCTATCAATAAAATCTTGCGTGGTCTTAAATTTGGGTAAATCCGTTTGGGTTTGTGCAAAATTTTCCCCGATTAAATAAGCTTCAATACCATGCTCTTTGACAAAATCGGCAATAGCTTGATGTTCGGCAGCCGCTTCGTTGCCCAATTCAAACATATCGCCCAAAACAGCCACTTTGCGTTTGCCCGACATTTGCAACAGATTGGTTAATGCCGCTTTCATACTGGTCGGGTTAGCGTTGTAAGCATCTAAAATGATTAAATTGTCGTTTTGTTCAACAATTTGCGAACGCATATCTTTAGGCGTATAATGTTCCAACGCCTGTTTGATTTCATTGTCCGACAAATTGAAAAATTTACCGGCTGCAATAGCATAGCCGATATTGGACAAATTATATTTACCGGTAATTTGGGTTTGGATATCGGTATCGTTTAACCGGATTTTCAGTTCGGGACTATTTGAAATATCTTGTAGTTGCACATCGGCATCAGGATGATGATTGTAGCTGAATGTATAAGTCTTTAATCCTTCGGCTGCTTTGCTGACCAATGCATCATCGAGATTGACAAAAGCCATACCTGCTTTCTGCTTAAGATAGTCAAACAAAGCGGTCTTTTCTTTTAAAACCCCGTCTAAATCTTTGAATTCTTCTAAATGTGCTTTACCGATACCGGTAATGATACCAAAATCCGGGTCGGCTATTTTGGTCAGCGCATCTATTTCGCCAAAATGATTGGTTCCCATTTCGACAATAGCGATATCGGCATCTTCGGGTATTTCCAATAAGGTTAAAGGCACCCCGATATGATTATTTAAGTTTTTATAAGTAGCTGCCGTCCGGTAGCGTTGCGACAAAACGGCATTGACCAATTCTTTAGTTGTGGTTTTGCCGTTACTACCGGTTATGGCAATGGTCGGCATACCGACATATTGCCGGTGAAATTTACCGAGTTCTTGTAATGCCTTTAAACTGTCTTCTACATAAAAAAAGCGTTTTTCTTTGACAATATTTTTCTTTTTATCGTCTATAACTGCAATATGCGCACCTTTTTCAAGGGCTTCTTCGGCAAAACGGTTGCCGTCAAAGCGTTCGCCTTTAAGCGCCCAAAAAATATCCCCTTCTTCTACTTCCTTGCTGTTACGGGTTATTTTAGGGTGTGTTAAATAGATTTCGTGCAGTTCTTTAAGTTCTTTCTCCGTCATATTTTTTGATATATTTTTCTATTTTTTCAACCATACATTTATTACCGACATAAAACGGCATCCGTTGGTGCAATTCCACCGGTTTGAGTTCCATGATGCGCTGCTTGCCGTTAGAAGCTTTACCACCGGCTTGTTCCGCCAAAAAAGCAATGGGATTACACTCGTAAAGCAGTCGTAATTTACCGTTGGGATAACGACTCGAATTGGGATACAAATACACCCCGCCTTTAATCATATTCCTATGAAAATCAGAGACTAACGAACCGATATAGCGTGACGTATAAGGGCGGTCGCCTTCTTCTTCTTGACAATATTTGATGTATTTTTTTATACCTTTCGGGAAATGCCGGTAATTGCCTTCATTAATGGAATAAATCCTGCCTTTCTCGGGAAAGTGCATATCGGGATGTGACAAATAGAAAACCCCCAATGCCGGATTGAGCGTGAACCCGTTAACGCCGTGTCCGGTTGTATAAACCAACATAGTAGAAGTGCCGTAAATAACATAGCCGGCTGCAATCTGATTAACGCCCGGCTGCAAAAAATCCGCTTCGGTTACGGGCTTACCAACCGGACTAATACGGCGGTATATAGAAAAGATGGTTCCAACCGATACGTTGACATCAATGTTAGATGACCCGTCTAAAGGGTCCATCAAAACGATGTATTTATTATTGTTACCTTTATCTTTACCTACAATATTGATAAATGAATCTTCTTCTTCTGAAGCAATGCCACAAACAATTTCACGATTGATTAATGCTTGAATAAAAACTTTATTGGCAAATACATCGAGCTTTTGTTGTTGTTCGCCTTGAATATTTTCATTATCTGCCGCCCCGATGATATCGACCAAACCGGCTTTATTCACTTCGTGATTGACCACTTTTGCCGCCAACCGGATAGAGTTGAGCAAACTACTTAATTCACCGGTAGAATAAGGAAAATGTGCCTGCCTATCAATGATAAATTCGCCTAGGGTTATGAGTTGATTCATAGTTATTTGGTTATCTGGTTAATTGATGATATTGATGAACTGATACTGCTTCATAGAATACTTGGTTAATGATGCGCATTATATACTTCATATCTTGTTTCTGATTGTAATTTGATGAATTGATAAAATAATAAAAATTTATATTTTTCAATTGATACTATCTCTTAATATTGTCGGCTAACGCACTTCGTACTTTGTCGCTTTCCATTTTATTGGTTATTTGGTTAATTGCTGTGCCCCGACTATTGTCGGGGGGGTATCTGGTTAATTGATGATTTGGTTATTTGAATACGGTGGCTACGATACTAAAAATGTGTTACCACTTGAATTTTAAAATTCCGCCCGGGTGCACTAATTGCCGAGGCAAATTCTCGATAATGAATATCAAATATATTTTCGACGGCTAAATTAATTGAAATATTTTGATTGATATGATAGGTTCCATACCAATTTAAAATATGCCATTGCGGAAAGCCCACATATGCTCCCGTATTGGGATCAACCGGTGATTCTTCTATGTTGTCTACCCCACCGATGACATCATATTCATCGA
>WFZY01000105.1 GCA_015489265.1 Flavobacteriaceae bacterium
GTAAAGACAATGCCTTTATCGTGATTACGCATTACCAACGTTTGTTGGATTATATCGTACCGGACATCGTTCATATAATGTATGACGGCAAAATCGTTAAAACCGGCGATAAAGAATTAGCCAAAGAACTGGAAGCCAAAGGATACGATAAATTAGTCGCAAATTGAAAATTTGAAGAGACGAATGGCACTCGTCTTAAAGTAACAAGTAGAAACGTATGGCTGTGCATCTAAATTGAGAATTAGATTTCTCACTACGTTCGAAATGACACAACACTCGATTGTTTGGAATGATAGCGGTTGTCATTCCAACTGATCAACACAAAAGGACATCTGTCATTTCGAAGGAGCGAAGCGACTGAGAAATCTCAACGAAATAGATTTCTCACTACGTTCGAAATGACACAACGCTCGATTGTTCGGAATGACAAACAAAAACTAATTAACCAATATCACCATATCATCAATAAAAAAATGAAATTACAAGAAAATATCATATCATACATCACACAAAATCAAGCGCAACTGTGGCAAGTATTTCCTGATTTTGTTGTAGCGGAGAAGCAATTAGCTTTTCAAAAATTTCAGCAAAAGGGACTACCGACCATTAAAGATGAAAAATGGCGCAAAACCAATTTAAAAGAATTTGTCAACCGGTATTATCATCCGGCTTTTAATGAAATTGTTGCGCAAGACAATTTGATTGACACTTGCTTGGTCCCCGATTTGGAAACTTATAATGTAAACCTTGTTAACGGCTTGTTTGCAGGAGAAAAAGCTTTGGAAGTTTTAAATAGCGGCATCATTATCGGTAGTTTTAAAGCAGCCGTCAAAACTTATCCCGAATTAGTCAAACCCTATTTTAACCGCTTGGTTCAAAAATCCGGCAATCCGCTAAATGCGCTTAATACTGCCTTATTTGCCGATGGTTTGTTTGTTTTTGTTCCCAAAGGAATCAAAAATTTTAAGCTGCAAATTACCCATAAATTGGATGCCAAAGTCGATGCACTCATCAATGTCAGAAATTTAATCATACTGGAAGAACAGGCAGAAATGGATATCATCCAATGCGATGATTCTAACACACACCGCAGTCATTTTGCGACTTTTGTATCGGAAGTTTTTTTGAAAGAAAAAGCGCAATTAAATTGGTATAAATATCAGAATATCAATAATGTATCAGCATTGTTTAGCAATAGTTTTTATCAAATTGACGAAGCCGGCGAGTTATACACCAATAGCTTTGAGATGAATGGTAAGCTCTTGCGCAATGAACAATTTGCCGATATTACGGGGCAAGATGTTAAAGTAGATTTGTATGGCTTGTATTTGGCTGACAAAAAGCAACAAGCTGACAATGTAATATTTATCTCACATTCATCGGAAGGCAGTTACAGCAATCAAAAATTTAAAGGCATACTGGATGACAGCGCCAAAGGATTTTTTAACGGACAAATATTGGTCAAAAAAGATGCACAGCAAACCAATGCCTATCAAAAAAATGACAATATTTTGTTGACCGACAAAGCCCGTATCAGCTCACAACCGTTTTTGGAAATTTATGCCGACGATGTGAGTTGCAGTCACGGCTCAACCACCGGACAAATAGATGAAGAAGCACTGTTTTATATCCGCCAACGCGGTATTAACAAACGCGATGCTCAATTGTTGCAATTGTATGCCTTTGCCGGTGAGATTATTGATGCAATTGCGATACCGGAATTAATCGAACCGACCAAAGATTTGGTTAAAAAACGTTTAAACGGCGAGTTAGATGTTTGCGAAGATTGTATTTTGCAATGTGCGGTGAAGTAAATTAGTGGAAAGTGGAAAGTGCGAAGTGGAAAGTGCGCATAGCTATGTGGATAATATAGTGGAATGTGCGGAGTGGAAAGGGGAAAGGACGCATAGCTATATGGATAATATAGTGGAAAGTGGAAAGTGCGAAGGGGAAAGGACGCATAGCTGTGTGGATAATATAGTGGAAAGTGCGAAGGGGAAAGTGAAAAGTGCGAAGGGGAAAGTGTGACTGTCATTCCGACAGAGCTTTTTTTGACGCAGGAGAAAAAGCGACAAGGAATCTCAAATCATTGTATAATTTCAAAAATTTGTATAAAGATTTCTCCCCGATAAATCGGGACAGGCTGTCGGTTGTCGTACCTTCCTATGTCGAAATGACATCGGATACGATGCCTACAAAAATAAGGAC
>WFZY01000106.1 GCA_015489265.1 Flavobacteriaceae bacterium
ATGGCGCCGACGCCGTACGTGTCGGTATGTTGTTGACATCACCCGCCGGAAATGACCTGCCGTTTGATATTGAGCTGGTTATGCAAGGACGTAATTTTGCCAATAAAATATGGAATGGTTTCCGTTTGATCAAATCTTGGGAAATTGACAACAACAAACCACAACCCGAATATGCTGCTACTGCTATCCGTTGGTATCAAAACCGTTTTCAACAAGTACTTTCCGAAATAGAAGATGATTTTTCTAAATACCGGATATCCAATGCGTTAATGCGTATATATAAATTACTTTGGGATGATTACAGTTCCTGGTTTTTAGAAATGATTAAACCGCCTTACGGTGAAAAAATTGACAAAAAAACTTACGATCAAACTATTAGCATTTTAGAAAATAATCTGAAAATTTTACACCCGTTTATGCCGTTTATGACTGAAGAAATTTGGCAATATATCAAAGAACGGCAACCCGAAGAAGCTTTGATAGTCGCACGCTATCCCGAACAAACCGGCTTTGACGAAGATTTTCTAAAACAAATGACGCATATTCAAGAAGTCGTATCGGGAATCAGAAAAATCAGAAAAGAAAATAACATTCCGCAAAAAGAAGCTTTAAGCTTGCAATACATTGAAAAGCAAACTATTACACCGGAACTTTTACAAATTATCAAAAAATTAGTCAATACCGGTCAAATAGAAAAAATAACCCAAGCCCTTGACAATGCCGCTTCTTTCAGAGTCGGTTTTAACGAATATTTTGTACCACTCGAAGGTTTAGTTAATCCGGACGAAGAAAAGAAAAAACTGGAAAAAGAATTGGCTTATACTAAAGGTTTCTTACAAAGTGTTCAAAAGAAATTGAGCAACGAACGATTTGTCAACAACGCCCCTGATAAAGTGGTTGCTATGGAACGTAAAAAAGAAGCTGATGCTTTAGAAAAGATTAGTATTTTGGAAGCGCGTTTAAACAAAATCGGAAAATAATTTTATAAAAGTTTTATCGCTTAACATCTTACAATAAGAATTATTTATAGAATTCCATAATAAAGTTCGGTTATAAGTTTTAACTTTGGATAAAAATCAAAATTATGAAAACTTTAAGCAGCTTGGTATTAGTCCTTGTTTTGTTGGCATCATGCCAAAACAATCATACAAAAACAAATGACAAGAAACCTGAAACAACCGAAAAATTGCAATCGGCACAATGGATCTTAAACGAAGACAACTCGTCTATCCACTGGACCGGTTACAAAACCACCGGTAAAATTCCGGTTAAAGGGGTCTTTAAAACTTTTAAAATCAAAGGTGTCAAACCTGCTGCCGATTTAAAAACCGCTATACAAAGCGCCCAAGCCGAAATCAATATTTATTCAATTTTTTCAAACAATGAAGACCGTGATAAAAAATTAATTGGAAAATTGTTTGAAAATATGACCGATACCCAAAAAATCTTTGCCCGGATAGACAAAATTCAACCCAACGGACAATCGGCAATGATGACAATCAATATGAATACCCATGAAAAAACCGTACCGGTGCAATTGCAAATTGATGAAAATGCCGGCAAAGTCACATTAAGCGGAAAAATTGATTTACTCAAAGATTTTGAAGCCAACAATGCTTTTGAACAATTTCACAAAGCTTGTTTTAACAAACATAAAGGCGAAGACGGGGTTAGTAAAACATGGTCGGAAGTGGAATTTAGTGCAGAATTGATTTTCAACCATAAGTAAAAACAAATTCCAAACCGGTCATTTCGATACAAGCTCGATTATTATTGGCGTACTCAATGCCTTTGTATTCCTCATTTCCTCAAATTAGAATAACCAGTTATAATATGAAGTTATAAAGTAATTATTAAAGCTCAAAATATTCTATGAAACAAAACAAATCCTCAATTCCTCAAATTGCAAGCAGATACATGAAACAACCTGATAAATTAGCTTAAAGAACAAAGTATCCTACGAAGCGTAAATAAATCCTCAATTCCTCAAAAAAATGCATTACAAAAGCTTACTCAAACGCATGCCAACGGAACTGACCGAACCGGTTACTTATTACCTTGATGCCGGTGACGACTTTATTATCCTTAACAATTTATTAGACAAAAATCTAAAAATCCGTTTTGATAGTTATGAATGTTTGAGTTGCGGACAAGATTTACCCATTTTTGCACAAGGTATGTGTAAAAAATGCTATTTTGAAAGTCCGCAAGTAGGTGAATGGGTCATGAAACCCGAGTTAAGCCAAGCGCATCTGGGTATTGAAGATCGTGATTTGTCTTATGAGCAAAGTGTACAATTGCAACCGCATATTGTTTATTTGGCCAAAACAAGCGATGTTAAAGTGGGTGTGACCCGCAAATCGCAAGTGCCTTACAGATGGATTGATCAAGGGGCGGATGAAGCTTTACCGATTTTGGAAACACCAAACCGTTTTTTAGCCGGACAAGCCGAAGTGCTGATTAAACAACATATTACCGACAAAACCGGCTGGCAAAAAATGCTTAAAGGGATTCAAAGCAACAAAGATATTTTACAAGTTAAATCACAAGTCAAAACGCACTTAAATGATGAACTTATGCCCTATTGGCTGGAAAATAGTCAAGCTGTAAAAATTGAGTATCCGGTTATCAAACATCCTGAAAAAGTTAAAAGTATAAACTTAAAGAAAACGCCGGAATTTGAAGGTAAACTCGTTGGTATTAAGGGGCAATATTTAATCTTTGATGACGGCAGGGTTTTTAATGTCCGCAACCATTCGGGCTACGTCATAGATTTGTCATTTTAAAACTTGAGCTTCGCCTTGGTACGATAGATTTCGCGATTAAAAAAATGTCCGGTTTGTTGGTCTATGACTTCAAAAATCATAAAAATACTGAAGCGCATTTTTTCAACCGGAATATTTTCTTTATCATCGACCAAATAAAAATTTTTCACTTTACGATAAGCAATTATTTTTCCGTCCTTTTTTATTAACCGGTCAAATTTATTCCAATTGGCATTGGGATTGTAACCAAAATATTGAAAAAATTCCGGATTGACTTTCAACTCTTTATTCGGATTAAATTTGTGTTCGGAATACACCTTTTGCGGCAAATAATTCAAATCTTTAATGGTCTCGGACGGATCCATTTTGTAATAATCCCTTGTAAATGAAGTATTGACATACACACCGTTAAATTTACCGGGGTCATTATAAACAAAAATCAAAGTAAAGGGTTCTTTTTTGAGCTTAACCGTGTTGTTATTCAAGCGGATACTATCCTTACCTTGTTTTAAATAAATTTCAACCGGCGCATGCGAAGTTTGTGCCGGCATTACAAAATAAGTGATCAAAGCCAAAAGTAATGTAAACAGTATGCGCATAAAAATAGATTACTGATGCGTAAAAATACAAAAAAAAAGCATATAGAGATTTCTTTTGGTTTTAATCTTAGCAATTTTTTGTTTTTTGCCTGATTAAGCTTATAAAACAGATATGTTCTTGCCTTATCTTATAAAACCAAAGAAAAGCCCAGTTGTAAGCCAAAACCATTGGTAGAAACAGAGCCGGATTGCATATAAGAATTTGACGGTACATTATAAGTTACATTAGAATGTGTATAAATAATACCGGCATCCACTGACACATTTTTATTGAGAAAAAAGGAACTGCCTAAAGTAGCATTAACCATAAATCCGTCAGCATCAAGCTTCAAAAAATCTAAATACCCAACTCCGGCTTCAATGAATGGGATAATTTTGTTTTTTGAATTAAAATAATAACGCATTTGCGGTCCTACTACCAAATAATAACGCTTGTCATAGTTAAATTCTAAAAAATCAT
This sequence comes from Flavobacteriaceae bacterium, assembly GCA_015489265.1. Classification (GTDB taxonomy): domain Bacteria; phylum Bacteroidota; class Bacteroidia; order Flavobacteriales; family Flavobacteriaceae; genus WGBX01. Next base: position 3,825 of record WFZY01000106.1, read on the forward strand.
TATACCTGTAGCTGACAAATGCCCCGATACCAAATTTTTTAGAAGTCAGATACATGGCATTAAGATCACCGGAAAAAAAACTTTCACCTTTTTGTCCGGTATCGTCACTATTGAATATATATTGAAAATTAAAACCGGAACTCGACAAGCCCACCAAAAAATGTCCTTTTAAATTGTCCTGTATATTGTCTTGCGCTTTTTGCCCCCAAAGAGTGATACTTAAAAACAAGAAACTGATAAAAATATATTTTTTCATGGTATGTTATTTTTGAATGATAATTAAAAAATGATTTTTCTAAACTTTAGAAAAAGATAGAAAAACCGATATTGAAATTAAGTTGCGACGTATGTAATCCGGATTTCTCTGGTAAGCCAAAAGTAGAATCATTGCCAGAATTAGGCATAACCAAAATATTAGGATAACTTTCATCGTAAATCTTATTCTGATATTGCAACAATGCTTGCAATGCTATATATTTATTAAGAAAATAAGAGCCGCCTGCACCCAAATTCCAATCATATCCTTTTCTTGTAAATAAATAGTTTTCTGCCATATAATAACCGCCGGAAACAGAAACAAAAGGCACCAAATCGGAACCGGACTTAAAATAATAATTCACTTTTGGACCAATACCAAAATGTTTGGTGGTTGTATTGGAATAAGCACTAACCAAATTCAAATCGGTAAACAGCCCGACTTGCAAATGATCGTTTACAAAATAGCCGGCATCAAAACCTAAAATAAAAACTGTTGATTTTTGAGAATTGTTGCTATAATATCCTTGATTATCAGAACTTTTTGAAGTAGAACTAACGAATCCCAATCCATTGGAACTGATACCGAAACTAAAATGTCCCTTGTTAAGATAACCGGTATTTGTTTGTTCCGTTTCTTGAGCTAATAAACCGAACCATACCAAACTAAAAAGTAAAATAAGTTTTGATTTCATTGTCTTTTGGTTTTTTCAATAACAAATATAAAAAAATATGAAATGGGTATAAAGCTACCCAATATTATTTCAAGTCCTAAAAAACATATTTATTTAATCCTATAATCAATTTCAAAAATAAGCCAACGTCCGGGCATTTTGATATAGGACAAATCATTGTAGGTTGTGTTGAATATATTCTCAATGCTAATCCCTACACCGGTTTTGTTGATTTTTTTAGTCCATTTCATATTGGCTATCCAATAGGGTTTGTAATCAAACAGCCGATATTGTCCGTTGGTATAATCCAAATACTGTCCGTTCCGGTTTTTATATACAGCCGTCCAAGTCATTTCACTATCGAAAAAGAAATGATGTGACACCAGCAAATTGGCTTTGTGTTTCAAATAATCTAAAGCATATTTCGAAATAAAACTTTGATTTTGGTCTTTGGTCATATTCAAATAAGCATAAGACAAGCGAACTTCTTTAAATACACTCTTTTTAAAACGATGTGTAGCATTAAATTCCACACCAAAAGTTTGCAAACCGGTCAAATTTTGCGGTTGCCATTTATCAGCCGGATGAAATTTGATCCAATCTATCGTATTTTGTGATTGTCTGACAAAAATATTGAACCCGATATTGTTTTGTCCGTTTAAAAATTTGGTACCCGCTTCATAAGTTACAGCTTGTTCGGGTTGTAAATCCGGATTACCGATATTAGCTGGTCCTTGATAATACAAATCGGTAAAAGTGGGCAAACGCGAAGCCGTACTGACATTAATATAATGTATCCAAGACCGGTGCCGGTAACTGACATAACCACCAACGTTTATTTGCCATTGATAATGTTTTTCATACAAAAGATTAAAACCAAATCCGGCTTCTAAACGCGCCCATTTTTTTGACTGATTGAGTTGCGTTTCGATGTACGTCCGTTCATCCGATTTGGTATAAACAACTCTGTCATTTATCAGAATCGGTTTAGATAAAGCTTTGCCTAATTTGTTACTCCAAATATGTTCGTTTCGCAATGCAACATTCAAATAGGTGTTACCGAATTTTGACAAAAAACGACCTTGTAATTGCCCACCAATTTGTTGGGTTTTATGATAGTTATGTCCGGGATAATATACATGCGGTGCATATTGCGCGGTATCTTTTTCGTGAATAAAATAGCCGTTTTTATAAGTATAAACACTTTCTCTAAACAACTGAAATTCGTCATAATGTAATTTATAAAACAATACCGGTTGCCAAGTCACTTTTTTGCCAAAATGTGTTGATAAACTGGCAAAATACCCGTGTGTTTTTTCAAATTGCCAAGGATATTTTGATGTATAAAAACTATTAGCCCCAAAATCTTTTTGATGATAGCCGGCTTGCAAATCAACCGGATGTTTGGCATCATTATAACGCAAATGCACAAAATCTTTAATACTATAAAAATCTGTATTATTGATGCTGTCTTTAGTGAGATAACCGGTGGAACGTTGGTAAGTAAAACCATTATAGACCGCTATTTTACCGGATGTATGAGCCAAATCAAAATCAGTTTTAAGATAACCATATTGCCCTATTTTTAATGCGGAATGTGCCTGTTCTTTTTCCGGATTTTTAGTGATAATATTGATGACCCCGCTATAGGCATTGACACCGAAATGCTGCCCCGATGCACCTTCCAATATTTCAATATGATCAATCATACTGACATCAACCGG
>WFZY01000107.1 GCA_015489265.1 Flavobacteriaceae bacterium
CTTATAATCCTTTTATCAGCCTTTTGGTTTATGGGCTTTACACAAGAAAAATATTATTATAACGGCAAACAAATTAATCTGACAAGGAGTTTTAAGAAAGTCAATATTCTTGTAGATGATAATTTTGATCTGAGTATATTGCCGGATGAGATTGTTCAAAAAACAAAAGTCCTCAAAGTTGACAGTTTTTATACGCCACCATTACATTTAATAGAATTGGAATTAAATAACATGAACAATCAAATAGAATATACCCAAAAAATAAACGCTCTAAAAAACATTGATGGCATTAAATATCTTGGTTATTACTATCAATCAAACAATCCTGATGTAGATTTGGATGTTGGTACATACAACAGTATTTTGGTAAAGCTCAATGAAAATACCACAAATCAAGATTTAAACGATTTTGCTAATAACAACGGGCTAGCAGTAAACAACAGTATTTTATTACCCGGTTGGTATGAATTAAAAATACTACCCGGAAATATGTATTCTAATATTGAACTTTGTCAGATTGCAAAAGATGCGCAATTATTTGATAAAATAGACCCAAATTTTATGCTGATTCCTATACCGGATACACAGTCTGTTGACAACATTGATGCTAACCAAAGTGTAAACCCCGGTCCTACACCACAACCAATAGAACCGATACACTGTACGACGAATGACCCATTGTATAATTTTCAATGGCCTTTATATAATGGTGATGTTTCAATTACTGGTAGTCCAACTTATGATTATCATGGTGATTTTGATATTAACGCTTGTGAAGCTTGGCAATATACCGATGGCGAAAATACGAATATAGCTATTATTGGACACGATGTTGATCCTTTCAATCATTTTGAATACCAAACGAATCTTGCCCCCACCAGCTATAATGCAGCTACAAATACTTCACCGAATTCATATATCCAACATGGTGATTTTAATGAAGGGATAAAAATGGCATTAAATATAGCAGCGTTGAAAAATAATCAACGAGAAATTGCCGGGTTGGCTCAAAACACCAAAATTATTAGTGTAGGTTTATTTTCTAGTCCTACTTCAACCCCTGATAATATTATCTATGCCAATGCCATAACTTGGGCAGTACACAACGGGTATAGTTATGATAGTTCCGGTAACCAAATTCCTGCACAAACACTGGTATTCAATTTTCAATTTAGCAATACCAATTTACCGGTTAACATTATACATGATGCTATAGATGATGCTTTAACAAATGGACGTAACGGTTTAGGATGTTTACTGGTTTTTCCTAGTAACAAGGCCATTGCAGGTAATCAATCTATTGATTTTCCTGCCAGTTTAAGTGCAGAATTTCCTTTAATGACCATTTGTAATGGTTCTAAAAGAAATGGAGATGATTATTGTAATGGTCATCAGTCACACATAGGATACTTTTGGCACGGCAATATGTTAGATGTATGTAGCCCGATGCATGGTGTTAGGGTTGATAATGGAAATTATGATGTAAGTTTTATGGGTGGCACAAGTCATGCTAGTCATGCAGCATCATACGTAGCCGGCACTTATGCTTTGATGTTATCGGTTAATCCCTGTTTAACCGTTCAAGAAGCCAATGATATTTTGGAACAAACGGCTCAAAAAGTTTTACCAAATGATTACGCTTATACTAATCATCCTGACCACCCCAATGGTACTTGGAATGAGTTTCGCGGTTATGGCTTAATTGATGCCGGTGCCGCAGTAGCCAAAGCCGCATCCTTGCATAAGGATCATATAGATTTATATATAAAAGACTCACAACAAGACTTAGGTGCAGAACCCAATTACGATTCGGATATTCTTTGGGAAAGTGACGATATCTGGGTGCGTTATCAAGATGATAACGGGCTGGAACACCAAGATCCTGTATATGCCCCCGGTACTTCAGTATATGTATATGTTCGAGTTCGTAATAAGAGTTGCTATCCCAGTATTTTTGATGATGGGAATTTTTTACTCGATGTATATTGGGCAAAATCTGAAACAGCTCTGACTTGGTCGGCACCTTGGGACGGTAGTGTCAGTTTGCCTAATAATTCACAAGTCACTACAGGGGGTAATATAGGTGATGTTAATATTCCCGTGCTGCAACCCGGTGAAGAAACAATCTTAAAACTTCGTTGGGATTTACCAAACCCAAATGACTTTGTCCAAGCCGGATATAATTATACGGACTTTAGTTTGTTGGCTAAAATCCGTTCACAACAAGACCCTGTTCATAATTTGAGTAATAATGCTTTATGGAACGTGCAGACCAATAACAATATGGCTTACAAAAACATTTCATTTATCACACCGACCACCAATTCTATGGCAAGCATTATTGTAAACAATCCTTACGATACACCACATACTTTTAATTTGGAACTGGTCAAAGATGATAAAGAATCCGGCAAACCCATTTATGTGGAATCGGAAGTTAAAGCCAAAATGGATGACAATCTGTATAATGCATGGGTGCGTGGTGGCAAAATAGCCGAAAAAATGGCAGCAACCAATGACGAAAAGAAAAAAATGATTACTGACAACCATGCTTTTATAAAAAATATTAACTTTAACGCACAAGAATCCGGTGTCTTAACTCTTGATTTTAATTTTTTAACTACTGAAATGATGGACAAGGAGATTTATAAATACCGCCTGTTGCAAAAGGATGCCGCTACCGGTGCCATTATAGGTGGTGCTACCTTTATTATCAAAAAAGAAGCAAGACCCGTATTTTACGCTATGGCAGATGATAAAAGCATAGATAAAAACGAACCGGTTACCATTACGGCACAGCAAATTAACGAAGCCGCTACTTATAATTGGTACGATACGGACGGCAATCTCATCTATCAAGGGACGGATTTAACAGTGACGCCGGATGTTGCCAAAAAATATAAACTCGAAGTGATAGCTGCTGTCGACGGTTTTAAAGACTATAAAGAAGTTAATGTCAGTTTAAAACCCAACCGGCTCACCGGTATTTCACCTAACCCGACTTCCGGCAATATTCAAGTGGATTACAAGATAAACGACAACGCCTCATCATATATCATGATAATAGGCGCTTACGGCGAGAGTAATACTTGTAATAACTATATGATTGACCTTAATCAAGACAGTATTGATATAGACTTGTCTGCTTATCAACCGGGTTACTATACCGTGGCTTTGGTATGTGATGGACAAATAGTGGATGCACAGACCATCTCAAAAAATTAATCAATCATTTGCCTGTATATCCGCCGGTGATATACAGGCATTTTAAACCTGTTTGCTATGAAAAAAACACTCATTTTTTTACTTTTATTTGCACTCAAAACCACTTGTGGACAGTTTTTATCATTGGATTGGTTCGATAACATCAATTCTGCCAATTTATATCCTCAAAAAACCGTTACCAATAATGATGGTGAAGTCTATAATATCGGGGCTTTTATAGGCGATACCAATTTTGACCCTTCCGGCAACTCGGGACAAACCTATCACAATCAAGGTCAACCTATTTTTATACAAAAATTAGATGCACAAGGCAACTATGTATGGGATAGGATATTTACCAGTGTAGGGTCAACCGGTAAAGCTACGGATATTAAAATTAGATATGAAAACGGACAAGAGTATGTGTATGTTTTGGGCTACTTTATAGGAACTATCGATTTTGATCCGGGCAGTGATGTTTTTCAACTATCAGCAGATGATTACCATGATATTTTTTTGTTAAAATTAGATAGTGCAGGCAATTTTATTTGGGCAAGACAATTTGGTAATCCCAATATGGTTGATGTAGCTTATAACTTTGCTTTTGACTCACAAAACAATTTATATCTAACAGGATTTTTTAATTTTCCACCATATCTTTATGATTTCATACTTGATGCTTTGGTTACTTGGGGGGGAGTATATTCCACCAATATGGAAATTATCAAATTAGACCCCAATGGCAATGTTATTTGGAACAAAATTTTAACCGGAAACGGCTACATTGGTTCAAATACTATAAGTGTCAATCAGCAAGATGAAGTTATTATTGCCGGTAACTTTCACGGGACCATTGATTTTGATCCGGGAAATGCCGTGCAAGAATTAACTACACCAAATAACATTTCTCATAATAACAGTTTTATCTTAAAACTTGACCAAAACGGTAATTTTATTTGGGTTAAACAATTAGTTAGTAGTGTTGATGCTGAAATTTATTTTCTTAAATTAGATCAAAATGATAATTTGTATCTTGTAGGTGGATTTAGTAATAATATTGATTTTGACCCGGGACCTAACCAATATTTGTCAGATCTCGGTACTGGAAATAATAGAAGTTTTATTTTAAAATTAACAACCAATGGTAATTTCGTTTGGGTGGATCAATTTGAGTTCCCTTTTATATCCACAATTGTTTTTTTAAATAATGATAGAATGTTTGGTATTGTAAGATGTGACGATTATCATGAATATTCCACGCTATCCGGTGATTATCAATTAACCGGTAGTCCAAACAATCCAAATGTTGAAGATATATTAGTTGAAATCAATCCCTATAACGGTGAGCTTACGCAGCATTTCAATTTTCCCAAATATAATAATGAAGGCATTTATCCGTATAGTATCAATTTTTATAATTCGTCTATGTTTATGCTAGGGATTTATCTCGGTACCGATATAGATTTTGACCCAGGCCCCGGGGAATTACTACAATCAACGGGTTTTCAAGCCCAAAACGGTTTTATAATCAAATATGATATTTCAAGCAGCAATGTAGTTGAAAATCAAAAAGGTTACACATTAAAGCTTTACCCTAATCCAACTATCAATGGTGTTTTTTATATCAAAGGGACAGCCGGAAAATATGATGTCAGCATTTCAGATGTTTCGGGTAAGATCATCAAAGCACAAAAAAATGTCACCAACCAAATGCCACTAAACATTCAAGGCGCCAAAGGGGTGTATTTTGTGAAAATAGAAACAGGTGATGG
>WFZY01000108.1 GCA_015489265.1 Flavobacteriaceae bacterium
CTGTTCCAAGACGAACTTAAATTCTTTATAATCAGGCATTTTTAGTATTTTTCATAAAAGCTATCAACCAAATACCGGTTGCCATCCAAAGCGTAAAAATAAATAAAATCCAATTTATCGTTGCGGTAGGCATCAAAACTTTAAACCATTGCAAAATGGCTCTGATGAAAATGATACTTTCCGTTATCAAAAAACCGGAATAAAAAACATAAAAATAGGATTTTTTGAGTCGTATAAAATCCATTTCCGATGCTAAAACCAGTAAAAACGGTGTAAACATGCCGAGCATAATCAAGTGCAAATAACCAATTACAAAATCACGAATGCTATAAGACAAATCGGCATAATAGGGAAATGAGCCCATAAATTGCAGTACTGCTTTAATCATAAAAGTTGCAATAACCAGTATTAAAATTTTGTATGTAAAACCGGAAATTGTATGTTGCAAATAATGATAGTAGCGCTTTAAAATCAGTAGCAGTACAAAAAATGCCCCGATTTCGGCAGCGCCGCCAATCAAAGCCAAAACATTATAAAACCAGCCGGGTTTTGCCCATAATGTATTAGAAAAATAACCGAAAAAGACAGCCGTTAACATTAATTTGTAAAGCCAATTGACTTTTGATACCGGTAAAGTAATGCCCCGTCGTTCCAACAAATACAAGGTTAAACCAATCATTGCAAATAAAAACCAACCGTTGTACTGAAAGTGAAGGTAATAAAATATGTCAAACTTGTAAAAATCGGACTGTTTGCCTAATTTTTTGATGATGATTCCCAAAGACCAAGGACTGATACTCGATAAAAACTGCAACCAAAGTCCGGCTCTGACAAAACGAAATGTTGCCGGATACAAGGCAACATCTTGTTTATTTTTAAAAAAATAGATTAAAAACCAGTAAGTTGCAATTAAGAATAAGGATAAGAACAGGATAGAAAAAAGCTTATAGCCCTGTAATAAAAAAGCGATATAAATACCTGCTACATTAAATATAGTAAAACCATAAAGCCATTTGAATTGCTTGGTGTGCAACTTGTCTTTTAAAAAAATAAAAGAAATAAAAGCCACAAAAGCCCCATGTAACCACCCCAAGAATGCCACATGCGAATGGGCATGCAAAATATTGCTATATGGTATACCTAAATCTTTAACCGGTGCCAAACGTAAAAGTAAGCCCAGAAGCGCAATTGCCGCAAAAAAATACAAAGCTATTCTAAATTGATTTTTGGCGTTCATTGTGTTTGATTAGTTATTTGATAAAATCCTAGGCATTCCAATCGGGTTCTATCGATAAAATCTCATATCATATCAAGAAATCTCAAATCAAAACATGATATGAGATTTCTCTCCCTACTTTCGTAGGGATCGAAATGACAGACTGTTTCTTGTTTTTTAGCTGCTTTTTAATACAGTTTGTCATTCCGAGTGAGCGCAGCGACAGCTTGTCCCGATTTATCGGGGAGGAATCTCTCTGTTGATATAAAGTGAGATTTCTCACTACGTTCGAAATGACAGGCTGGCTATTATCTTATTTTTTTAAGCCCAATTTTTTAGGGTCCATTTTGTTTTCCAAAATTTTATTAATTTTTTTTAGCTTATCTTTTCCTTGTTTGGTTTTCGGAATATTATAAGCTTTTATTCTGATTTGTTCTGTCAGATTTTTTGTGTTGGCATGAATGGTAATGGTTTTGGTTTGCTTACCGGGTTTGTGATTGGTATTAAACTTCACTTTGATGACATCGGAAGCACCGGGTTGAATCGGTTTTTTAGGCCAGTAAGGCGTTGTACAACCACAACTGGTTTTGACATTGGTAATAACCAAAGGCACTTCGCCGGTATTGGTAAACTTGAATACCGTATCTAATATTTCGCCTTCATTATGCGTACCGAAATCAATCTCACGAACATCAAATTTCATTTCCGGAAATTTGTTCATTTCGGCTCTTTTCTTTTGAGCTTCTTTCAAGTTTTCATCTTTTATTTTTGAAGCCGGATTGTCATTGTTACAAGCTGTTAAAGCTATCAATGCAAATAAAATTAACAAAACTGATTTTTTCATTTTTATATATTTTTTGGTTAATTGGTTATCTGGTTAATTGGTCATTTGATAGTCGGTGGCTTCGATACATCCCGACTAAAGTCGGGGCACTCAACCATCTTTCTCTGCAGGTCATTGAGTGATCCCGATGATAATCGGGATTGTACCGAAATGACCGGTGGCTTCGATACACTACTCTCTGCGTTCGTAGCACTCAGCCACCTTCAATTAATATTATCCATCATTTCTTTTTCTTTATCAGACATACACTTTTCCACTTATTACTTACTCCGGACTTTTACTTCGGTTACAGAGCTTGCCAAAGTATCTACTCTCAACGCCATTAATAGTTAATTCGTCCCCTAGCGTTTTTATTTAGTTTATTGTTCTGCTTCAGTTCATTCACAATATTGTGTAATACTCCATTAATAAACACATTACTTTTTGGGGTTGAAAACTCTTTAGCTATTTCGACATATTCATTGATACTGACATTGGTCGGAATAGACGGAAAATATAAAAACTCGGCAGTTGCCATTTTCATAATCAGTTTATCTATTTCCGATATCCGGTCATATTCCCAATTGGGTGTTTTACCTTGTAACAAGC
>WFZY01000109.1 GCA_015489265.1 Flavobacteriaceae bacterium
ATACATTAGTATATTTGTACTTACGGCACAAATTATGATTTATGCTTTAGATGCGTTTAATGCCGGATTAGTGTTTTCAAAATGGCAAAATCAGCAACGGATAAATGAAAATGACCGGTGTTAAATAGCCAAACAACCGCACATGATTAAACCAAATGATTTGTAAAATCAAAAAGACCAATAATATAATAATGTATTTGACACGATTTCTCATTGATTTGATACTACATTTTTAATGAATCTATTTCTGCTTTCATACGATTTTTGATTACATAAACCGGTCCTAAATCAGTCATGTCCGCAAAACTTTTGATATAAATAACATAACTTTTTCTTCCCGGTACTAATTGATAACCGGAAATTTTTCCAACCGGAATACCTTTGGGAAATATTCCCGACATGCCACCGGTTATAATGGTATCCCCTTTTTTGATTGGCGCATTGACCGGTAAATCAACAACTTCAAACCGGTTTGGGTCTTTGCCGTTCCATTGCAAAAAACCGGAATAATTGGTGTTTTTAAGCGCCACGTTTATCTTTAAACTTTTGTTTAAAATGGAAATTACTTTGGCATAATGCGCAGCCGTTTTCTGTACCACCCCGGCAATTCCATCGGTTGTTATAACACCGTTATCGGGTTGAACACCATTAGCTTCGCCTTTGTTAATCAATAAATTATTATGTTGTAAATCATATTGATTGCTGATGACATAAGCCGGAATATATTGGTATTGTCCGGGTAATGAAGCCGGAATAGCACTAGTGTTTTGATGCTTGTTTTGCAATTGTTCCAATAAATAAGCATTTTGTTTCAGCAAACTGTCATTGTAGGTTTGCAGATAAAAATGCCGGTTTATAAGATTTATATTCCGATTAACACTTCCGGCAATTGCCGTTTGAAAATCATGGGTTTTCAGTTGCGCATAGTTATTTGCCTTAATGATTAAAATCAGGGCTATCAGTTCCAAGAAAACAAAAACTAAAAAGCTTTGTTTCGTAGAAAGATATCGTAATAATTTAATCATCTAAAATACGGTTTGGTTGTACTGCAAATTTAGTGAGAAATTGACAATACCCGACTTCAGATGTCGTATTATCACTTTGTCACTATCCACTTACTTCTATGCCATTAAGTTTTTATCGAAGCAAAATAGGTTTGTATTTCTTAAAATATTTAAGGGCAATACCGGTTCCGCGGACAACGGCACGCAACGGGTCTTCAGAAATATAAACCGGTAAATCGGTTTTTTCTGAAATCCGTTTATCCAAACCGCGCAACAGGGCACCGCCACCGGCGAGATAAATCCCTGAATTGTAAATGTCGGCTGACAATTCCGGTGGTGTTTTTGAAAGCGTTTCCATAATAGCATCTTCTACGCGTAACAAGGATTTATCAATAGCTTTTGCAACTTCCTTGTAAGATACGATGATTTGCTTGGGTTTACCGGTAAGCATATCGCGTCCTTGAATGGGAATATCTTCCGGCGGATTTTCAAGCTCATCTAAAGCCGAACCGACTTCAATTTTAATGCGTTCTGCCGTTTTTTCGCCAATATGCAAATTGTGTTGTGTCCGCATATAGTAAATAATATCACCGGTAAACACATCACCGGCAATTTTTACGGATTTTTCCACGGCAATACCACCGAGAGCAATCACGGCGATTTCAGTCGTTCCGCCGCCTATATCGATAATCATATTACCTTTGGGTTTGGTAATATCTACGCCCATACCAATAGCAGCAGCCATCGGTTCGTGTATCAAATACACTTCGGTAGCATTGACTTTCTCAGCAGAGTCACGTACGGCACGTTTTTCTACTTCGGTAATGCCCGAAGGAATACAAATAATCATTTTTAATTTGGGTTGAAACAGACGTCCCTTCAATGTCGGGATGCTTTTAATCAACTCTTTTATCATCATTTCCGACGCTTCAAAATCGGCAATAACGCCATCTTTTAAAGGTCTTATAATTTTAATATTTTCATGCGTTTTACCTTGCATTAGTGCTGCTTCTTGCCCGACAGCTTTCAGTTCATCTTTTCTGATATCTTTGGCGACAATAGACGGGCTATCGACCACTACTTGGTCTTTATGAATGATTAACGTATTGGCAGTACCTAAATCTATAGCTATTTCTTCGGTCAGAAAATTAAAAAATCCCATATTTTATTGCTTGTTTGTATGGTTAATTATTGCTTATTGTTTTGAAAAACACAAATTTAAAAAATAAATAGCTGACTTTTGTAATATTTGTTATTTTTTTTCGTCAATAGTCAAGAATGTTTTGTAAATTGAGTTTCAGATTATTATTTATAGTTTTGTCCTTATGAAAAATCTATTTTTTGAATTGATAGAGAGTTTAAAATTTGCTTTAAAATCATTAAAAAGCAATCTTTTGAGAACCTTGCTGTCGCTTTTGGGCGTGAGTATCGGTATATTTTCCATTGTTGCCATCTATTCGGCAATAGATGCTCTTAACGAAACAGTTATGAGTTCAATGAACAAATTCGGGCAAAACACTTTATATATCACGCGTTTCAGTTTTATGGGACAGTCTAACGTGCCGCGTTGGAAACGTAAAAATTTTCCTTTTCCGACTATTGATGAGTACAAATTTTTACACAAAAATTTATCCCGTAATGATGTCAAAGCCGTAACCTTTCGTATTTTTATGCCGGCAAGCAAACTTACAGTACCGGGTGGTGAGTCGGTTTCGGGTGCGGAATTGATTGCCGATGGTGCCGAGTTTCCCAACATTCAAGAACTGGATTTTGAACAAGGACGATTTTTTAACAAGTCGGAAGAAGAACGGGCGGCACCGGTCATCATTTTAGGTGCCGATTTAAAACAGGCATTGTTTGACAAGCAAAATGCTCTGGGTAAAACGGTTCGGTTATACGGTAAAAAACTTAAAGTAATCGGCGTGCTTAAAAAAGAAGGCGAAGGCATCGGACCGAGTAATGACGGCAGGGCTTTTATTTCCAGTAGTTTTGCCCGTACCATTGTCAGTCCGCATAAATCGTTTACAGCTATTATTGTAGCGCCACAAGCTACTGCCGATGTCAAAAAATTAACAGACCAAATTACGGTTTTGTTACGGCAAAAACGCAAATTAAAACCGGATGACATCAATAACTTTTTTGTCAATAATATCAATACGGTTAAAGATCAAGTCGAAAAATTAACCGAAGTCTTGCGATTGGGTGGTGGTTTTTTGGCGTTATTTTCTTTACTAATCGGTGCTTTCGGTATTGCCAATATTATGTTTGTATCGGTTAAGGAACGCACCAATCAAATCGGTATTCAAAAAGCATTGGGCGCTAAAAATTCGTTTATTTTGTGGCAATTCCTTTTTGAATCGATGTTTCTGTCTATGATTGGCGGGTTGTTCGGTATCCTTTTGGTTTGGGGTGGTACGGCATTGGTGTCACATCTTACAGATAGTATCCATATCCGTCTGACTTTGCAAAATGTTATTTTAGGACTGTTTATTTCATCAGTTATCGGTATTATTGCCGGATTGTGGCCCGCTTGGAAAGCCGCACGACTCAATCCGGTAGAAGCTATCAGAACAGGGATGTAAGTTTATTTTAAGCTTGATGCTTTTTTTGTTCATCGAGTAATTGCCGTTTCAAGAGCTGTTCCCTTTCTAAAGCAATACTTCTGAAACCGTTGTATTCTTCTTCTAATTTTGCTAAGTTTTCTTTGGCAATTTTGGTAACTTTATGACTGTTTTTAAACAGATAGATAAAATACAGTAAAGCTAAAATCAATACACTAATTATTGACCAAACAATCCATTGGTATCGTGATTTTTCAACCGGTATTCCCAAAAAACCGATACTGTCTTTTTCCGATTCCAGTTTGGTAATTTGTTCCTTGGATTGTTGCAAATCGTTTTGCAAAGAAGCGATTTGATTTTGTAATTTCGTAATGTTTTCTTGGGCTTCTTTTAATGCTGTTTTTTCTTTGGCAAAACTATCTAAAACCTGTTTTTTCAGTTGATTAAAATAATAGCGTTTAATAACCTTATACTCTTTGTAATTTCCTGATTTTGAATAGATTTCATTAAACTTATCTGCCACATTTTTTTGTGATAAGTCTATAGATTTTTGAGAATTGTTTTGAGCGAATGTTAAAAATCCGTTGAGAAAAAGAAAAAGGAACATTAATAGTCTCATAGCTTGTTTTTTGACAAAGATAATACAAAATTATGCTCTATAAAACGCGAATTTTAAAAATTAATTGTCATTTTAGGGTAAAATTTTCACTAAATTAATTCCTTATCTTTGCAGCAAATTAAAATGTTGTATGGAATTTGATTTAGTCAAACAAGACAAGGATACCAAAGCCCGAGCCGGAACCATTACATTGGCTCATGGTAAGATAGAAACGCCGATTTTTATGCCGGTTGGGACGGTTGGAACGGTTAAGACGGTACACCAGCGCGAATTAAAACAAGATATCAATCCGGATATAATTTTGGGGAATACCTATCATTTATATTTACGCCCCGGAACCGGCATATTGGAACAAGCCGGCGGTTTGCACAAGTTTATGGGATGGGACCGCAATATTTTGACCGATAGCGGTGGTTTTCAGGTATATTCGTTGTCCGACAGACGAAAAATAACGGAAGAAGGCGTCAAATTTAAGTCGCATATAGATGGTTCATATCATTTTTTTTCGCCCGAACGTGTAATGGAAATTCAACGCAGTATCGGGGCGGATATTATCATGGCGTTTGATGAATGTACCGATTATCCGGTAGCGTATAAATATGCCAAATCGTCTATGGAAATGACCCACCGTTGGTTGGACCGTTGTGTTGATCATTTGGAAAAAGTGCCACCCAAATATGGTTATGGACAAAGTTTGTTCCCGATAGTACAAGGAAGCACTTTTAAGGATTTACGCATCCAATCAGCCGAATATATCGCTTCAAAAGGGGCGGATGGCAATGCTATTGGCGGTTTGTCGGTAGGCGAACCGGCAGAAAAAATGTATGAAATAACCGAATTGGTATGCGATATTCTACCTAAAGACAAACCACGCTATTTGATGGGCGTTGGCACACCGGTTAATATTTTGGAAAACATCGCTTTGGGAGTCGATATGTTTGATTGTGTCATGCCGACACGTAATGCCCGTAACGGTATGTTGTTTACATCCGAAGGGACTATCAATATCAAAAATGCCAAATGGAAAAATGATTTCAGTCCGATTGATCCGATGGGCATAACTTTTGTTGATACGGATTACAGCAAGGCATACTTGAGACATTTGTTTGCTGCTAATGAATTTTTGGGCAAACAAATCGCATCTATTCATAATCTCGGATTTTATCTGTGGTTGGTACGTGAAGCCCGCCGGCATATTCTGGACGGTGATTTTAAACCATGGAAAGAAAAAATGATTAAGAAAATGAGTCAAAGATTGTGAGCATTAGTTAAGAGTTGAAAGTTGAAAGTAGGGACGCACTGTCTTGCGTCTTGAGTGGAAAGTGATAAAGCGAATTGGTGCCTAGTCGCCAAGCAGGACGTCTTAAAGTGGAAAGTGGTAAAAAGTAATAAGTTAATTAAAAATGGATAATTGAAAATGAGATTTCTCACTGCGTTCGAAATGACAAGGTCTTAAAAAAGAATACACTGTCATTTCGACAGAGCGACTTTAGGAGCGACGAGAAATCTCAATTAACCAAATAACCATATCATCATTAAATAAATGAAAGTCATAGACAAATACATCTTAAAACGTTATTTCGGCTCATTTTTGGGCTTAATGTTGCTGTTTGTGCCTATTTCTATTATCTTGGATTTGTCCGAACGCATGGATAAGTTCTTGGAACACAAAGTCCCTTTCATGGAAATAGTCGGGTATTATGGCGATTTCTTATTGTATTTTTTCAATATTTTATTCCCGATATTTTTATTTTTGTCGGTTATTTGGTTTACTTCTCGCTTGGCGCAAAATACCGAAATTGTGGCTATGCTCAATACCGGCATGCCGTTTGTCCGGTTGTTGCGTCCGTATTTGATAGGTGCTACGATTATTGCAACGACGGTATTATTGCTTAATTTGTCCATTATTCCCAAAGCCCGAATCGGGTATAATGAATTTTGGGTCAAATATGTGCATAGTAAATATTACAAAACCCGCGAAACCAATGATGTGTACCGGCAAATTGATTCGACACATTATATATATGCTTCCAATTTGAATCATAAAACTAAAACGGCTTATAATTTTGTGATGGAAGAAGTGGTTGGCGATAGTTTAAAATCCAAACTATTTGCCGATCGTATTGTCTTTAATCCTAAAAAGAAAAATTATACATTACATAATTTACGGGAACGGTATTATAACAAACATCGTGAAAAAATTATTCAAAAAAACCGGAAAGATACCGTTTTTAATTTTACATTGGACGATTTAACACCGGTGAATTATATAGCGGAAGGGCTGAATTACACGGAATTAAATAAGTTTATTGAAAAGGAAAAGTTACGCGGTTCAAAAAATATCAAAAAGTTTGAACTCGAGAAATACAAACGAATGAGTTTGCCGGTTTCGGCTTTTATCTTGACCTTTATTGCCGTGGCTATGGCATCTCAAAAACGCCGTAGCGGTATGGGGGGCAATTTGGCTTTTGGCATTTCGGTATCTATGTTATATATTTTATTTGACAAGATTTTTGGTGTTATGGTCATCAAAGCCGGTTTTAATCCGTTTTGGGCGGCTTGGATTCCTAATATTTTGTTTGGAATTTTGGCGGTGTATTTGGTTATGCGGGCTAAGAAATAATTTTTGGATCTATATCGATTAAGATGGGTAATATGTAATCAATCAAATAATAATGTTCCCCGATGAATGTCGATGGCAAAGACTTTGTTTATATGTTTTATTACAATAATGTCAGCCCTTCGGGCTTATTTAATAAACCCCGTAGGGTGATATATTTATATTGAGCACAATAAAAAAACACGAAAAAAATAGTTCATTTAAAAAAAAAGAATTACTTTTGATAGTATCAAATGATAGTATCAATGAAGCCGTCTTACGAAATAACACCTAAAATTTTACAATTTGTAACCAAAATATCTGAAAAAATAGGAGAAATAAATGCAAATTTGTTGGATAAACCTTCACCAACATTAAGAAAACAAAATAGAATTAAAACAATTCATAATTCTTTGAAAATTGAAGGAAATACGCTAACTGAAAAACAAATAACCGCAATTATTGAAAACAAAAGAGTTATAGGCCCAGAAAAAGACATTCAAGAAGTAATAAATACTATTGAAGTTTATAACAATATTGGAAATTTTAAATATCACAATGAAAAAGACTTTCTAAAAGCACATAAAATAATAATGAATGGATTAATTGAAAATCCAGGAAAATACAGAAGACAAGGTGTTGGTGTTGTAAAAGGAACGAAAGTAGAA
>WFZY01000110.1 GCA_015489265.1 Flavobacteriaceae bacterium
ATATTCCGGCTTATGTTATCAGTAATCAATATGATTTACAACATAATAATTTATTGATTAACAAAGGCGAAGCTAATGGTGTTCAACCCGATAACGGTGTTATGACAACCGATGGAATTGCCGGAGTGGTACAGAAAACGGCTGCGCATTATGCCAAAGTAATTTCCATTTTAAACAAAAGTTTAAAGATAAACGTGGCGCTTAAAAACACCAATTATTCCGGTTTTTTGCAATGGAACGGCAAAGACCCAAACCGGTTTGAGGTGGTTGACTTACCGGTAAATGCCCCTATCAAAAAAGGTGACACCATCATAACAGGTGGCATGTCAGGTATATTCCCTAAAGATATTCCGGTAGGACAAATTACCGGTTATCAATTAGTACCGGGAAGAAAAAGTTATGTTATTTATATCAAAAGTTTTGCGGACATGACTAATTTGGGACCGGTTTATGTAATCAAAAATCGTTTGAAAACCGAAATAGATTCATTAAAAATGTAGTATCAAATCAATGAGAAATCGTGTCAAATACATTATTATATTATCGGTTTTTTTGATTTTACAAATCATTTGGTTTAATCATGTGCGGTTGTTTGGCTATTTTACACCGGTCATTTTCATTTATCCGTTGCTGATTTTGCCATTGCAAAAAAATGAAACTTTAAATTTGTTTTTAGCATTTGTGGCAGGACTCATACTGGATTTGGTTTCCAATACCGGCGGCATATTTGCTGCAACAGCTGTTTTTATAACTTATGTACGAAAAATCTATTTTATGATTTTTAAAAATCCGGCACAAAATATAGACGATATTCAAATTAATAAAATCGCTATCTCACAAAAGATTTTATACATTAGTATATTTGTACTTACGGCACAAATTATGATTTATGCTTTAGATGCGTTTAATGCCGGATTAGTGTTTTCAAAATGGCAAAATATACTTTTAAATACACTTATCAGCATCTTTTTTATTGTTTTTTTTGACCTGATATTTTTCAATCCCGCTAAAAAATGAATCAAAAAGCACTCGTTATTATTTTGTTGATTCTTTTAACGTCCTTTACCATTATCGGACGGCTTTTTTATGTACAAATAATAGACCAAAAATATAAAGATTTGGCACATAAAAATGCCGTTAAAAAAGAATATATCATTCCCGAACGCGGTTATATTTACGACCGGCATCATAAATTATTGGTTAGTAATTTGCCTATTTATGATGTTATGGCTATTCCTAAGCAAATCAAGCCGTTTGATACTACTGCATTTTTAAAATATACCGGTATTAGCAAAGCCGATTTGGTTAAAGCTTTAAAAAAAGCCAAAATATATTCGCGTAACAAAGCTTCATTGATTGTTCCGAAACTATATAAAAATGAAGTCGCATTGTTGCAAGAAAAAATATATAAATTTCCCGGATTTTTTATCCAAAGACGGGCTATCAGAGAATATCATACCCAATCGGCAGCCAATGTTTTGGGCTTTATCAGAGAAGTGAATGAAAAGGAACTCAAGAAAGACCCGTTTTATATGCCGGGTGATTTAATCGGTAAAACCGGCGTAGAAAAATCTTATGAAAAAGTATTGCGCGGCAAAAAAGGGATTCGATACTATCTTACCGATAAATTTAACCGTAAAATCGGCAGCTACAAAAACGGCAAATTTGACACACCTGCAGAAGTCGGAAAAGATTTGGAATTAAGTATCGATATTGATTTACAACAGTTTGGCGATTCTTTAATGCAAGGTAAGCGCGGGGCAATTATTGCCATTGAACCGCAAACCGGTGAAATATTGGCTTTGGTGACCGCCCCGAGTTTTCCACCGGCATATTTAAGCGGTCGTAACAGTTCAAAAAACTTTAATAAACTTTTTCGCGATAAAGTCAATAATCCGCTGCTTGACCGTGGATTGCAAGGCGAATATCCGCCCGGGTCACCTTTTAAAATGCTCAATGGTTTGATTGGTTTACAAGAAGGCGTTATACAACCCGGTACATCTTTTGTCTGTAATCACGGATTTAAATACGGACGGCATAATCATATGTTTTGCCACTGTGGTGCCAATGGCAGACGCGTGCATTTGCCTTGGGCAATTGAAAAATCTTGTAACACTTTTTTTTCAAAATCGTACTTAAATATTTTAAACAATTATCCGACACCGGCAGAAGGTTTAGATGTTTGGCACAACTATTTAGCACGGTTCGGGTTGGGACAATATCTGCATACCGATTTACCGGTCGGTTCCAAAGGTTTTATTCCGGACAGTAAATTTTATGACCGGTATTACGGTAAAGGACGTTGGGCGGCTAGTTACACCATTTCTAACGGCATCGGACAAGGTGAAGTATTAACAACCCCAATACAATTAGCCAATGTAGCAGCTGCTATTGCCAATAAAGGATATTTTTTTACACCGCACATCATCAAAAATATTGACGGTAGTCAAAAAGCCATAGATACGTTTTATCTCAAACCGAAACAAACCGGAATTGACCAAAAATATTTTGACCAAATTATTCAAGGGATGGCTGCTGTTTACAAAAACGGAACTGCCAAATACAGCCAGCTCAAAGACATTGAGTTATGTGGTAAAACCGGAACGAGTGAAAACAAAACCCGCATTGACGGCAAAATCGTGAAGTTGCCTGACCACTCGATTTTTATGGCATTCGGACCTAAAGATAAGCCGAAAATTGCCGTAACGGTTTTTGTAGAAAACGGTGGTTTCGGCGCTACAGTTGCCGCCCCGATTGCAACACTGATGATTGAAAAATATTTGCGGGGTAAGATCACCCGTACCGATTTGCTAAACCGTGTTTTGCATACCGACTTAACTGAAATTTACCGTAAAAAAGCCCCAAAAGACGATGAAAAACAGTAGAAAAGCCGGCATATTCGATTATGATTGGGTCAGCGTTTTGCTGTTTAACCTGCTGGTGTCGATTGGCATTATCAGTATTTATTCGGCTACATACAACGAAAACCAAACACATATTTTACAAACTTTTTACGGTAAACAAGCATTGTGGTTTGCATTTAGTTATGTTCTGATAATCTTTATCAGTTTTCTATCTTTAAAAAGTATCAAAAACAATGCATCATTGTTTTATTTAATCGGGCTGGGCTTATTGATTTTAGTTTTAATAGTAGGTGCCAATATCAATGGCAACAAATCTTGGTTTCGATTTGGAAATTTTAGTATCCAACCGGCAGAATTTGTAAAACTACTGACGGTATTGGGCTTGGCAAAACTCTTGACCGAACCCGAATTTAAAATTACCCGTTTTAAAAATTTGCTACAGGCAACTGCTTTGGTATTAACACCGGTCTTTTTCATCTTATTACAACCGGATTTAGGTTCCGCTATGGTTTTTCTTTCATTGTTTTTAGTTTTTTATAGAGATGGTTTAAGTATTGTATATTATGTATTGGCAGTATTAATTGCAACACTGTTTATCACGACTATTTATTTCGGACAGCAAAAAATATTATTAAGCATTAGTACTATTTTCATTCTTGTAAATTTATTTACTTATTTAAAATTAAAAAAAATCTATTGGTTACAAACAATTTTTGTATTAAGCATCTCTATATTAACGGTTTTAGGCACCAATTTTGTCTTTAATAAAATCTTGAAACCGCATCAACGCAACCGGATTGAAATTGTATTAGGTAAGAAAAAAGACGACAAAGGTACCGGTTACAATTTAAAACAAGCTCTGATTGCCATTGGTTCGGGGGGCTTACGGGGCAAAGGACTGCTCAAAGGCTCGCAAACCAAAGGTGATTATATCCCCGAACAACACACCGACTGGATATTGACGGTTATCGGTGAACAATGGGGCTTTTTAGGAACTTTAACCGTGGTGTTGCTTTATACGTTTTTATTAATTCGCTTGATTTTTTTGGCCGAAAGACAAAAACAAAAATTTTCGAGAATTGTCGGCTACGGATTAGTTGCTATTTTGTTTGCACATTACGCTTTAAACATGCTGATGGTTTTAGGGCTTTTTCCAACCATCGGCATACCACTACCGTTTTTAAGTTACGGCGGGTCATCGCTTTGGGCTTTTACTTTGCTGTTATTTATTTTTTTAAAATTTGATGCCCATAGAGTAGAAGATTGGTAAAAAACAAAAAGCACCCGGCTGTTTTGCCAAGTGCTTTTGTATTAACCAAAATATACTCAATTATGAAAAAAACTCCAATTACTATCTCAAAAGTAATAGCGCAAAAATACAACGGATTGATTTCAAAAAATATCGATAAACGATTAATTTATGTCGAAACGCTTTGAATATAATCAAATTCATTGTAAATAATTGTACATTTGTCTTTTAATACCGCTTACACATTCAATATAGTCCAATAAATTGTACTATTTTTATGTAGTAGCGGTATTATAC
>WFZY01000111.1 GCA_015489265.1 Flavobacteriaceae bacterium
ATTTTTGACAATCCGGATTGAACGAATTTTTCTTTGAGTTCATTAATGGTTGCATTATCTTCAACCGCCACAATTTCAGTACGCGGTATCATAATTTCGCGTGCTTTGACATCGACAAAATCCAGCGCATTGTTCAGTATTTCAAGTTCATTGTTAGTCTCACCTTCGTGTTGTTCGGCATGTTTGAGTTTTTGTGAAATAAATTTGGCTAATTCGACTTTGGTAACGGCATCTTGCACATCGTCTGTCTTGGTTTTAAAAAGGTATTTTAAAATGACATCCGACAAACGCAAAATAAATTGGGTAACGGGCCAAAATATCACATAAATGATATAGGCAGGAACCGAAAACAGTCGTAGTAACTTATTGGCATACAACTGAAAAATAACTTTGGGTAAAAATTCGGCAGTAAATAAGATGATTAAAGTAGAAATAAGCGTTTGCAGCAATAATTCATTAAAATTACTGATGCCGGGCCAAAACTGCTGTAGATATTTCACAATTAAATCGCCGGTAAAAAAACCGTAAATAACCAAAGCAACATTATTGCCCACTAACATGGTCGTAATAAAATCGGAAGGTTTTTGGGTTAGTTTTTGTAAAATTTTACCGACCAAACTTTGATTTTTTTTATCCAAAGCCAATTGTACCCTGTCGGCGCTGACAAAGGCAATTTCCATTCCCGAAAAAAAAGCGGAAAGCAATAGCAAGGCAATAATAATGATGATATTTAATTCCATTTTAGGACTTATATTTAGCAAAGATACATCATTTTATGATTTTAATAGATATGCCAAATTATGCTAAATCATCAAAGTAAATGAAATAATAATATGATATCGGCGTTTTAAACGAAGTATAAATATTTTTTCAGATTAAACCTTTTCCTTTAAAGGAAGTCTAATCTATGAAATCTTTAAAATGAATACCGATGAAAAAATTAAGTTTTATTTTACTGGCATTATTCGGATTAATTGCCTTACAAAATTGTAAAAAAGACAAGAACACCAATGCTCCATCATCTACTGTTTCTGATGATGAAGCCAAAGAAGTTGTTGTTTCTGATGCCGCAACCGATGATATCTTAGATATGGTAGATCTGTACGGGTTTAACAGTTCTGCTAACCGTTCGCATGGTTTACCTTCTTGTGTAACGCAAACTATTGTTCGTAACGGTTCATCTGTTGTAATTACTTGGGAATTTGATGCCAATGGTTGCACCATGCCTAACGGCAATACATATAGTGGTACCGTTACTATTACCAGAGATTGGGATATGGCGGCGCATAGTATTAGCGGTTCTATTACTTTTGATCAATTTTATGTCAACGACTTGATGATTGAAGGTAGTTCAAATTTCACTCGTGAGATAAATGCAGCCGGCAATCCGCAAATAACTCATGATTTTGATTTTACATTAACTTTTCCTAATGGTGATACAACATCACGTTCCGGCACAAGAACAAGAGAATGGGCAGAAGGATTTGGCACCCCAAGCCATACAGATGATGTTTTCTTAATTACCGGCAATTCGCATATTGTCCGACGCAATGGTGTTGTACTTGATGCAGTTATTGTAACCCCATTGAGAAGAGAAGCTACTTGTCCATATTTTGTCAGTGGTACCATCGAAATCACTAAAAACGGACAAACAGCAGTATTGGATTTTGGAAATGGTACTTGCGATGATGAAGCCACTTTGACACTACCTGATGGAACGGTAAGAGTCATACATTTATAATGCAATCAATTTATTTTCTCATAAAAAAGTGTCCTTATTTGTTAAGGGCACTTTTTATTTTTTTAAACGTTGCCGGATAACTTCGTACAAAATAACCCCACAAGCTACCGAAACATTGAGCGAATCAATCTTATCGGACATGGGTAATTTGATTTTTTCATCGCTTATATTTAACAAGCTTTTGTTGATGCCTTTACCTTCGCTACCCATGAGTAGCGCCACATCCGGTTTCAGATCGGTATCATAGATGAGCCGGTTGGCTTTTTCTGAAGCAGCAAGCACTTTGATTCCGTATGCTTGCAGTAAAAAAATGGCATCTTTAAGATGTTTGACCCGTATCAACGGAATTTTAAACACGCCACCGGCAGAAGTTTTAACGGTATCTTCATTGACCGGCGCACTATTGTTTTCCGGAAAAATAATACCATTGGCGTCGGTAGCAACTGCCGTTCTGATAATAGCGCCGAAATTGCGCGGATCGGTAATACCGTCCAGTAAAACGAAAGTTTTAGGTTTACCGGTTTCCGTAGCCAAAACATTTTCCAAATCGGCAAAAGTAACCGGTGCGGTAAAAGCCACAACACCTTGATGATTCTCGCGGGTCAATTTGTTGAGTTTTTCAACCGGAACCGTTTTATAATTGAGTTGTTGTTCTTTTAACAAATCGAGAAGATCGTGAGCACTGTGCCCCTTCAAATTTTTTTGAATAAAAATTTTATCAATTTGTTTGCCTGATTTGATGGCTTCCATAACCGGATGCAATCCGTAAATAAGATTGGTTTTCATGGTCGCAAAGGTACGATAAAAAATTTCGTTACGAAATGCTCATCCCGTTAGGTACCGCTTCATCCGGATTGACAAATACCAATTTACCTTCGGCATTTTCGGTCATCAATATCATCCCTTGACTTTCGACACCGCGCAATTTGCGGGGTTTGAGATTAACCAAAACCAAAACTTTTTTACCGATGATGTCTTCGGGTTTGAAATGTTCGGCTATTCCTGACACGATTGTGCGTTGGTCTATACCGGTATCAACTTTAAGCACTAATAATTTTTTGGCTTTAGGCATTTTTTCGGCTTCTAAAATAGTTGCTGTCCGGATGTCCATTTTCATAAAATCATCAAATTCTATTTGCTCTTTTTGCGGGGCAACTTCCATGTTATCCAGTTCGTTTTGTTTTTTGGTATCTAAAAGTTTTTGCACTTGTTTTTGCACGGTTTCATCGTCAATTTTTTCAAACAACAATTGCGGCTCTCCGAGCTGATGTCCCGCCGGAAGTAAAATATCTTTTTGCGCCACATCATCCCAAGTTAAATCATGGGGCAACTGCAACATCGTTTTGAGTTTTTGCGCCGTAAAAGGCAGAAACACTTCACCCAAAATAGCCAATGCCGCTGCTATTTGATTGGCAACAAACATAATAGTTTTAACACGTTCGGGGTTGGTTTTTACTTGCTTCCAAGGTTCTTCATCGGCTAGATATTTGTTGCCCAAACGTGCCAAATTCATATATTCGGACAGGGCTTCTCTAAAACGGTAACGTTCAATAAGTTTACCGATTTTTTCAGGATAGATTTTGATTTGCTCTAAAACATTTGTATCCGTTTCGGTCATGGTTTCCGGCTGTGGTATAATTCCATCATAATATTTTTTGGTCAAAACCATGACGCGGTTGACAAAATTACCGAGATTGCCGACTAATTCGCTATTGTTACGGGTTTGAAAATCTTTCCAAGTAAAATCATTGTCTTTAGTTTCGGGGGCATTGGCGGTCAAAACATAACGCAAGACATCTTGTTTATCCGGAAAATCTTCCAGATATTCGTGTAACCAAACCGCCCAATTTCGCGAAGTTGAGATTTTATCACCTTCCAAATTGAGAAATTCATTTGCCGGTACATTTTCGGGCAAGATAAAGTCGCCATGTGCTTTGAGCATTGCCGGAAAAATAATGGTATGAAAAACGATATTATCTTTTCCTATAAAATGGATAAGCTTTGTGTCTTTATCTTTCCAATACGGCTGCCAATCTTTACCGGTTTTTTGGCTCCATTCTTTGGTTGATGAAATATAACCTATGGGCGCGTCGAACCAAACATATAACACTTTGCCTTCGGCACCTTCAACAGGTACCGGCACGCCCCAATCCAAATCGCGGGTAACCGCACGCGGTCGCAAACCGTCGTCTAACCACGATTTGACTTGCCCCAAAACATTGGGTTTCCAATCTTGTTTATGCCCTTCGAGTATCCATTCGCGTAGCCATGGCTCATATTGGTCTAAAGGCAAATACCAGTGTTTGGTCTCTTTAATCACCGGCTTATTGCCCGATATAGTCGATATCGGATTAATCAATTCCATGGGGCTTAAAGACGAACCGCATTTTTCGCACTGGTCACCATAAGCGTGTTCGTAACCGCATTTGGGACAAGTACCGGTTACGAAACGATCGGCTAAGAATTGTTGTTCTTGTTCGTCATAAAGTTGTTGGGTGGTTTGTTCGATGAATTTGCCGTCTTCGTAAAGTTTTTTAAAAAAATCGGCGGCAGTTTGGTGGTGCAATGCTAAGGACGTTCGGCTGTAATTGTCAAAAGCAATTCCGAAATCTTCAAAAGATTTTTTGATAATGGCATTATATTTATCGACTACTTGTTGCGGTGTAACACCTTCTTTTTTGGCACGAATGGTAATAGGAACGCCGTGTTCGTCCGAGCCGCAAATATATATGGCATCGTTGCCTTTGGCTTTTTGATAGCGGGTAAAAATATCTGCCGGAATATAAACGCCTGCCAGATGTCCGATGTGTACCGGTCCGTTGGTATAAGGCAGCGCTGCTGTAATGGTATAACGTTGTTTTGACATACTTTGGATTTTGAAGTACAAAAATACAATAAGTTTTGAGATGTTAAAGCATGAAAAATGACAATATAGCTAGCTGTTAATGTCAAAATGACTCAAAATCAGCCGATTTGTCCACTTTTATAGTTTGGAATATCTTTTGGAATTTTTGAATTGTAACCCCAAAAATTTAAAATTATGGCACGAATATATGGAAAGGTTGATACCATTGATGATATCAGTCGTATCAATTGCATTATCAGAGATGAAATGCTGAATGTAAACTCTGAAGATGAGTTAGTAGAGCTTAAAAAACGCAGTGATTATCTATGCACGTTGACTTATTCACCTTTTTGGAAAAAGAAATTTGGGGATGAGATAGAAAAGGTACGTGAACGAGCCATGGCAGAAAATTATGTGACGGTTAATGAAGCTAATGATATTGCCAAATACCATGGTTGGGATAAATCTTACGAACCATGGGGTGAACCCGATGAAAACGTTGAAGCAGCCGTTAAAGCTATTCCAAAACAAGTAGTCAGCGAACTGACGGAAACGATTATTCAACTGGAATTATCTACCGAAATATTGGAAAAATTGCGTCAATTATTCTGTGAATTGCGTGGTGCTGCTTTGGTGTGCGAAGATGTCGCTTGTTTAAATAAAGTTAAACGCTCAGTTGACGTAGTGTCTGCTTTGCCACATTTGGAAAGCTTTACGCAACATTTTTCTAATGAAACCATGATGCAAATTGATGACTTAATTAGGGTCGAAAAAGAGCGTTCCATTGAATTATTCAATATTATTGCACAAGTCAATAATTATGATGTGCAATACGGATTAGCTGATGTAGGCGATGAAGATAGTGCCCGTAATGTGATTGACCAAGTAATGTCGGAAGAAGATAAAGCAGATACTTATATTCCTACCGAAGTCAAATACAAGGGACCCGGAAAAGTTTTATGGTTGGTATATTACTTGCCTTCGAGAAAACGGGACTATGCCAAACGGATTTATTTACCCGGCACTTATCGTAACCTGCAAGTAGAAGGACCGGCAGAATATTTCAATCGTTTTGGTAATCCGGAATATGGGTTGTTACTCACTTATGAAACTTCTATAAAACCGACAGTTATACATATCCATGGTAGAGAAATTCAATTGCCGGAACGTTGGGTCACTAAAAAGAAAATAGTTTCGGTACCGGAAACTGCTAAAAATATCAGAATTACCGAAACAAAACCTGAATCAGCTATGGATATAGCATAGAAAATGAAACCCGAAATTTAATGCCGGAACTAAAATTCCGGCATTTTTTTATGATTAAAATTTTGGTTATTTTAAGATTTTGTACCGGACTATTTTTTGGTTTTGTAAAATAATTTCAACTATATAAAGTCCTTTGGGATAAGTTGCCATATTTAATTGTTTTTGATTGTTCGAAAAATGCCCAAATTATCATAGTAGGATTATCATATTTTTTCGTATTTTTACCAATATTTATGTATTGTTGAATTTTTATTATACCTTAAAAATTAAGCTATGAAAATAGAAGTATCGAACGGCGAAATTGTAGATAAACTGACCATTATTGAAATAAAACTCAAACATATAAAAGATGCGGATAAATTGAAAAATCTGCAAAAAGAATATGAAGTTTTAGATGAAGCGGTTAGCAAAATCATCCCAAAAAATCATGAACTGTATCAGCAGTTGCTCAAGATTAATCAAGAATTGTGGGATATTGAAGACCGGATTCGCGATTTGGAACGCCACAAAGATTTTGGGGAAGCATTTATTGAAACTGCCAGAGCGGTTTATTTTACCAATGATAAACGTTCGGATGTCAAACGAAAAATTAACGAACTGACCGGCTCGGCTTTGGTTGAAGAAAAGTCTTATCAAAAGTATGATTAGTGCTATAAGTTAAAAGTTGACAGTACCGAGCGATAAAGTGGCTGGTGCGATATGGCGTCATCAAAATTCTTTTAATAGATTAAAGATTTTTAGGTTATATTTGTTTAAAAATAACACAGCATATGGAACCGGTTTGGTATGGTATATTGGCAGCGTTGATGGGAACTTATATTTTGCTCGACGGCTATGATTTGGGGGCAGGTATCACCTATTTGTTCTTTGCCGATACCGAAGAAGAGAAACGAAAAGTAACTAACAGTATTTCGTCAATGTGGGATGCCAATGAAGTTTGGCTGATGGCATTTGTCGGCTTGGCTATGGCTGTTTTTCCTAAATATACACGTGTTTTATTCAATAATTTTGGGGGATATATTTTGTTATTTTTCTTATTCTTGCTGCTTAAAACACTAGCTTATAATCTGTTAACTATCTATCAAAACAAACCCGCAGCCAAGCGCTATTTGGGATATTTGTTTGGTTTTCTAAACATGATGTTGGTGGTATTTATCAGTTTGATTTTTGCCAATATTTTGCGGGGTTTACATTTGGAAGATACCGGACGTTTACGTCTCGTTAGTCAAAAATTCTCTCCGTTAACTCAAAAAACCGGATTTTTTGATTGGTTTACCGTATTAACTTCCGCTATGATTTTCTTTGGGATTTTAATCCACGGACTTGGGTGGGTGGTCTTAAAAAACCAAGGGGCATTTAACCGGAAATTGAAAAAAATCATTCAGCGTTTGTCTTTCTTCGAATTTATTTTGATATTCTTGTTTTTAGTTTCTTGGTATTTTATTCACCCCGATGTTTTTCATACTTATTGGACTTATCCCTTTTTCTTTGTTTTTCCGGTTTTAGCTTTGATTTCTCTGTTCGGATTAATGGGAATTCGCACTTATCAAGGCGAAAACAAAGCTTTTTTACTCTCTACGAACTTGATTATTTTTTCATGGTTGAGCGTGCTGATTGCTATTTATCCAAATTTTGTCATGCCTTTGGGCAAAACGGCTTTGACGGCTTTTAACGCCGGATTTGATTCACCGCAACGCTTCTATATCGAGTGGTGGCTGTTGGTCATCGGGGCATTGTTGCTGGCATATTCCATTGTGGTTCATAAGTATATGAAAGGAGAACTTAACAAATAGCCCTGTTAGGTTTTCAATACCTGATAGGTCTAACTTAGCTAAATTACTAATTGTAAATTCATTTGAATTATACCTAGCAGGTTGGTAAAACCTACTAGGTAATGGAAACTTCATAAATAGCCCTGTCAGGTTTTCAATATCTGATAGGTCTGAATTATTTAGACGTTTTTTTAACCACAATTTTATCCCCCGATTTCAATCGTTTACTAACCAAATTATAAGGTCCGGTAATGATTTCGTCGCCTTCTTTTAAACCACTGATGATTTCAATGTTACTATCGTCTTGAATACCGGTTTTAACCACTTTTAGCTTGGCTTTGCCGTGATTATTGACAAAAACCACTTCAAACTTTTTGGTGTTACCGGCTGCTTTTTCATGTTTGGAATGTTTGCTATTCCCGATTGTGTCCGAACGAACAGTTACGGCACTAATCGGGACGGCAATCACATCTTTTTTAACATTGGTAATAATATCGGTAGAAGCCGTCATACCCGGACGAAACGGCGAATAGTTTTTAGGTTTGTCTTTGAGCAAGTGTTTATAAGAATCTTCCAATATGCGAATTTTAACTTTAAAATTGGTGATTTGGTCGCCACTGCCCAAATTGCTATCTGCCGAATTAGCGATTTCGGTAATTACGCCTTTAAAACGCTCATTCAAATAAGCATCTACATCGATATTTGCCGAATCCCCGACTTTGATTTTAACAATATCATTTTCATTGATGTCAACCACGGCTTCCATATTGTTCAAATTGGCAATCCGCATAATTTCGGTGCCGGTCATTTGTTTGGTACCGACGACGCGCTCGCCCATTTCGACATTGAGTTTGGAAATGGTGCCCGAAATCGGGGCGTAAATGGTGGTGCGGGATAAATTGTCTTGGGCCTCGTTGAGATTTGCCAAAGCGGAATTGACCGAAAATTTAGCCGCATTTCTGGTTGCCAAAGCCACTTTGTAATTGGTCTGAGCTTTGTCAAAATCGGCTTTGGAAATGATACCTTTTTCAAATAACTGTTTATTGCGTTTGTAATCTTGCTCGGCGCTAATCAATCGGGCTTCGGCTTGCGAAAGATTGGCTTTTGCATTTTGCAAGGATGCTCTTGCCCGTTTTAAACCGGATTGATACAAATCGGGGTTGATTTTAACCAACAAATCGCCTTTTTTGACCGATTGTCCTTCTTTGACCGGCAATGCAATGATTTCGCCCGACACATCCGACGAAATTTTGACTTCTTTTTCGGGTTGTATTTTGCCCGAACCGGTAACGGTTTCCATAATCGTTGCCCGTCCGACTTTTTGCGTGATGACTTTTTTGCCGGTTTCAGACTTCCCTAATTTTCCGGTAGCCGCTGCTACGGTTAAGGCAATGACTAATAAAACGCCTGCGATGATAATGTATTTTAGTTTCATTTTTTTATTGGTTATTTGGTTAACTGGTTAATCGGTTATTTGGTGAATTGAGTCGAAAGCGATAAAGTGGAAAGTGACAAGTGCGATTTATCCCTTATCAAATTCGCACTTTTTCGCTTTCTACTTTCCCCTTTCAACTACAAAAAAATCCGCCAAGCCTAAAGTTACAAAAAGTATTTTTGTAAGCTTTATTACTTAACGAATTTTTAGGAAAAGTGTTACAGGGAATGTTTGTTATTTCGAAAAAGTGGGGTACGAGTAATAGTCTGTCCTGATTTATCGGGAAGGAATCTCTAATCATTCACTATAATCTAAAGATTTTTCAGTCGTGCCTCCTTCGAAATGACAGTCAATGTCATTCCGACAGAGCGAGGAACGAGCGACGAGGAATCTTTCACTGTTCACTATTCACCTTTCTTACAATTATCATAAGATTTCTCAGTCGTGCCTCCTTCGAAATGACAGCGATAGTCATTCCGAACGAACGTTGTGTCATTTCGAACGCAGTGAGAAATCTCAATATTCATTTCAGATTTCAGGTTTTCTATTCGGTTACTGAGCTGGTCGAAGTATCAGATTTCAGATTTTTTTAACCCCCCGACCTTTGTCGGGACATGCATATAAGGCATTAGGTTTATCAAGTTTCTCTTTTATGTCCTTTTATGTCTTTTATGGTTTCATTACTAGACACTTTCCCGCTTTTTACTTGGCACTTACTGTTTAATCGTAAATTCCAAAATTTTAGACTTTAAAAAATACTGGTATTTAGCATTGATAAATTGTGCTTCGGCTCGTCTGTATTTGGTTTTGATATTGTTCAAATCAAAAATATTCATCAGCCCGACTTTAAATTTTTCATTGGCATATTCATAGGCCTTACGTTGGGCTTTGAGATTGGCTTCGGCAGCTTTCATACTTTGAAAAGCGGCTTGCAAATCTTTTTGCATTTTATAAATGTCACTGCGCAATTTTTTTTCGGTATTGGTAACGGCTATTTTGATTTTTTCTTGTGACAGTTTGGCGCGGTTTACTTGATTTCTGGTTGCAAAACCGTTGAAAACCGGAATACGCATATTCAGTCCGTAAGACAGCCCTTTGTTATCTCTGACTTGATTCCAAAACGGGTCAGCCGGTGTGGTTATGCCTCCAAATCCGATATGGTCGCGGTCGGAATAGCGCGTGTTGATGTTGGCAAAGGCACTTAATGACGGCAAGTAAGCCGATTTGGCCAATTTGACTTGATAACCGGCAATATCAGCTTGCGTTTCGCTTTGTTTGAGTTTTTTGTTGTTGCGGCGCGCTTGTTCAAATAATTGCTCCGCATCGGATTGTAGTAATTTGTCGTCAATATGTAAGCCGGACAAATCTTCATTGATGTTAAATTGTTGAAAATCAGTTAATTCCAAGAGTTGTGCTAAATTCATCTTAGCCAATTCGTAAGCATTTTCAGCTTGTATTACTTGTAAATGATCGTTGGTGATTTGGGCTTCGGCATCGGCTAAGTCGCCTTTGGGCAGCGCGCCGGCATTAATCATTTCTTGTGTGCGCTCTTTTTGTTTGATACTGTTTTCGAGTTGTGCTTTGGCCGCTTCATAATTTTCTTTGTTGAGCAAAATCTGAATATAAGCCGAAGCAATCTGCATATCGATATTGTTTTGCAAATCGGCATACTGATATTGTGCTGATAAAATATCGAGTAAGGATTTTTTGTAATTGTAATGATTTTTAAAGCCGTTAAACAAGTTCAGATTGCTACTAATTGACCCGTTTCCTCCAAAAGTGGTTTGATTTTCAAGTATACCGGTGGTAAAATTTTGGGTCAGTCCGCTATTCCATGAAGCCGACGCATTGGTATTCACATTGGGCAAAAATCCACCGATTGCAGCAGTCTTGTTAATTTTTGCCTGTTCAATATCGAGCCGGCTTTGTTTGAGTTGCAGATTGTGCTGGTGGGCATAATCCAAACTCTGCTGTAAAGTCCATTTGGTTTGGGCAGTTGCAGCGGTTGTGATAAGGAATAGTATGATGTATAAATGTTTCATTTGATTTCAGATTTCAGATTTTCGATGTCAGATTTCAGATTTGGTGGTTCATAGAAAACTTTGATACTTGATGATTACCTTGATATTAGATTTTAGATTTGAGTGTTTGAATGGTTTTGACCATAATGGCAATGAGCTCATCGTTTTCAACCATAACTTTGTCTAATAATTCAATATTATTGCTCAATAGAGCTCCTTTAATAATTTTCAGATTTACCATTGTTTCTCGTAATTCTTTTAATACAATTTGTAATTTATGTATAAAATCTTTTTTCGATTCGGC
>WFZY01000112.1 GCA_015489265.1 Flavobacteriaceae bacterium
TTATTTGAGATATTATATATACCCACCTAAATCGATATAGAGCCAAAATATGTAACCATAAGAGAATTAATTTAGTGAATTACTGTAAAAAGTTAAGAAGCTCTATGCATCAAATTTTGAGCAAATTTTTGCCAAAACAGCTTTTCATTTTCAGGTAGATTAGTCCGGTTGAGAGCTTCTAAGGATGCTTCGGTATAAAATGCAATTTTGTTTCGCGCAATTGCATCAATTTGGTATTTTTTTAAGATTGCGATGGTTTCAGCAATTAATTGTGCATCCGGAAGTGTTCTGTCGGCATACAGTTTTTGCAAATGCTGTTTATCATCAGCACCGGCTTGTTGCAAAGCCATGATATACAAAAAAGTTTTTTTGCGGTCTAAAATATCGCCACCAATACGTTTGCCAAAAGTATCTTTATCGCCAAAAGTATCGAGGTAATCATCTTGAATTTGAAAAGCCAATCCGAGTTTAATACCGAAATCAGCCATGTTTTGCAAATCCGGTTCACTTGCTTTGGCTACGATACCGCCAAATTGCAAAGCAGCACCCAATAACACAGCCGTTTTCAACCGAATCATTTCGATGTATGCATCAATGCTGACATCCTGACGGGTTTCAAAATCCATATCCATCTGTTGTCCTTCACAGACTTCTATAGCGGTTTGGTTTAACAAGGTTGTCAGTTTTTTGTAGATAGTGCCATCATAAGCTTCAAGCATTTTGTAAGCCCAAACTAACATCGTATCACCTGATAAAATAGCCGTATTTTCATCCCATTTTTGATGCACGGTCGGTTTACCGCGTCGTATCGGGGCTTGATCCATAATATCGTCATGCAGCAAAGTAAAATTGTGAAAAATTTCTACTGAAGCCGCCGCAGGTAAAGCGGATTGTATATCAGCGCCAAAACTTTTGGCAGACAACAAAACCAACAAAGGACGGACGCGCTTACCACCATTTTCCAAGGTATATTTAATGGGTAGATATAAATTGACCGGCTCTTTATCAAAAATTTGACGGGCTAAATAGCTTTCAAAAAGGGATTTTAATTCGGTATCGGACATCATAAAAATTTTGGATAAAAATACTAAATATATTGCATAGTGAGAAGTACTATGTTTCTAAAAATAGCTTAACTGTAGATTTAGTGTGAATTAAGAATATGGTTAATTGAGGACTTTGCCTGCTTCATAGATTATAGGATCCTTTGATGTTTGTTTATTGCTTCATCGTTTACTTCTGCATACAATTTGATGAATTGATGACTTTTCACTGCTTCATAGGTTATAATGCTCTATTATATTTGCTTTCTACTTCTTACTTTACACCTTCTTACGATTTGAGGAAATGAGGATTTATTCTACTTCATAAAAAGTTTTGTATTCTAATGATTAACTTATTCTTAATTTCATATTTCTGCATTCAATTTGAGGAAGTGAGGAATACAGGTCGCTGAGTGATCCCGATGATAATAGGGATTGTGCCGAAGCTGTACTTCATAGATTATAAAGCTCTTTTGTGTTTACTTTCTACTTCTTACTTTACACCTGCTTATGATTTGAGGAAATGAGGAAGTGATACTAAAAAAAATGAATTAAATTTACCGAAAAATTAAGTTATGAACGAACAACAATTACAAAAATGGGAACAAACACGGAAAGCCGGTCCTTGGAAATTTGCTTTAAAATATGGTACTGTTTGGGGATTTTTCGTGGGATTTTTTGTTTTTATAGCCAATTCTTTAGGACATTTTGACAAAGCTTTTGATAATATCCCGTCTTTAATTATCATGTTTTTGATTTATTGGGTAACCGGTATCATTATTTACAGATTTATCTTTTGGAAAGCAAAAGAGCGGGTTTATCAAACTTGGAAAAATAATAGTCAACATTAATAAAAACACCAAATCGTACTTTATACTTTTTAACTTTAAGATTCATCTCAAATATATCTGCAGCCAATATACAACCGCTACGCCGATTAACAATAAGGCATACATCCGTTTAAAACTGGTCATATCGGCTTTTGAGCCGCGTTTGGCGCCATAATAATTGGCAATAAAATAACTGATAAACAGGATTATAACCAAACGCCAATCGATAGCGCCTTCTTGTTGATACTTGATAAAAGCGCCTAAACTAACCGGTGGCAACAATATTGCCAGTGTTAAAGCACGGGCATGATTTTTTTTCATATTAAATCCCATTAAAAAGATAGGCACCATTAAAACACCGGCACCAATACCAAACAATCCGCCTACAATACCGGTTATGGCACCAATTAAAAATAACCACCAAGCGGGTATCCTTTCAGTCTTTTCAATATGGTCGGGTTTTGAAAATCCGGGAATCAGTTGCATGATACCAATCAATACCAACAACAATGCAAAATATTTTTTAACGGACAATTCGCCGAAATAAAAAGCCAATTCGGCACCAAAATATGAAAAAACGGCATAAGACAAGGTGCCTATCACAATACTTTTCCATTGGCTTTTAACTTCTTCTTTCATGGTCATAATACCCAACAAACTCATAGGACCGAGCATCATGGTCAAAACACTACCTTGTGCCGTATATTGCGAAATACCACAAACCAAAACTAAAAAAGCAATTAAAAACGGGGCGCCGCCGATACCGGCATAACCACCGATATACCCGATAGCAAGCCCCAGCAAAATATAAACGATTAATGGACACATATTTTTTTAAAATTACTTGACAAATCTTTTTATTAAGGTTAAATTGCAATAGAAAAACAAATTTACAATTATTATGAAAACTTTTGAATCAATTTTATTAGAATTGGCACGATTGGCCATATATGAAGAGCTAACCGGCAAAAAATTGATTGACAAAAACAAATATTTAGAAGCATATCCGGAACTGGGGCAAAAACAAGCGGTTTTTGTAACACTAAACAAAACAGACGGCAAACACGAAAGTCTGCGAGGTTGTATCGGTTCTATTTTACCAACACGTCCGCTGATAGATGATGTCATATACAATGCCAAAGCGGCGGCTTTCAGCGATCCGCGTTTCAGACCTTTATCATTGGATGAATTTGATCAAATCAAAATAGAAATCTCGTTATTGAGTATCCCGAAAAAGGTTGAATATAAAGATGTTAACGGACTCAAACAAATTATCAAACCCTTTAAACACGGTGTTATTTTAAAATTATCGGGGCGACAAGCCACATTTTTACCCCAAGTTTGGGAACAAATTCCTGATTTTGACTTGTTTTTCAATCATTTATGTCAAAAAGCCGGTTTGCCCGGAAATTGTTTAGATTATCATCCTGAAATTTATATTTATGAAGTCAAAAAAATTGAAGAGTCATAATCATAAAATAAGTCCGACCCCAAAAAAGATACTGTATAATAAGGTCAAAATAGCGACTTTTTTCAGTTCCGGATCAAAATCTTTAGGATTGTTTATTTGAATAACCCGCATCAAATGTGTAAACAATAGCAAATACGGTAGCACAAACAACCAAGGCCACAAACCGTGAAAATGATGAAAGACATATGCCTGCGTAAAAAAGAAGGGTAAAACAATCAGAACAATATGGTATTTTTTGGCATTTTCCAAACCGAGTTTTACCGGAATGGTATGTTTACCGGCTTTGATATCGGAATTTAAATCGCGCATATTGTTCAGATTTAATACTGCCATACTTAACAAACCGATAGAAAGCGCCGGAAAAATCCAAGTCCAATCCAGTTGTTTTGTATATAAATAAGCACCGCCCATAACCGAAACCAATCCGAAAAAAATCAAGACAAACAAGTCGCCCAAACCAAAGTAACCGTAAGCATTTTTACCAACGGTATATTTGACGGCTGCCGCAATAGCAGCGATACCTAAAATCAGATAAAACAAAATTTGCGGTAAGCGTGCCAAACCAAAACTATAAGTAACCAATGCCAACGCCGACAAAAAAGACAAAATACCGGTTATAACCACTGCCTTTTTCATTTGTGCCGGTGAAATTTCTCCGGATTGTATAGCCCGTTGCGGTCCAATACGGTCATCATTATCGGTTCCTTTGACACCATCGCCGTAATCGTTGGCAAAATTGGATAATATTTGAAACAAGACCGCTGTTAATATTGACAAGATAAAAATTATTGCATCAAATTTTTTGACACTTGCCGCTATAAATCCAGCTAAAATGATGCCTGCTACTGATAATGGTAATGTTCGTAATCGTGCCGCTTTAATCCATTTATTCATTTTCTTTCATTTTATTTTTCAGATACAATATCGCCTTCTGTAAATCTTCTTCGGTATCAATACCAAAATTCATTTGATAGGTTTCGACCATTTTGATATGTAAGCCGTTTTGCAAAAATCGTAAATTTTCCAATTTTTCTATCTGTTCCAAATCGGTTTGGGGCATTTGCGCTATACGTTCCAAAGCCGGCTTGCGAAACGCATAAACACCTATATGTTTGTATGCTGTCTCAAAGACCTTGTCTCGTGAATACGGAATGGGCGCTCTAGAGAAATACAAAGCAAAATTATCATTATCCACCACAACTTTTACATTATTAGGATTGAGAAAATCGGCTTTATGTTGTATCTGAATCATTAAGGAAGCCAAATCTATTTTCTTTTCAACATCATCTTTAAAAACATGAATCAAGTTTTGCAAAGATTTTTGATGAATAAAGGGTTCATCCCCTTGAATATTGATAATGATATCCGCTTCGATATCTTTTGCAAATTCTGCTATTCTATCTGTACCGGTTTCATGTTTTTTGGTACTTACAAAAACTTGACCGCCGTTTTGAATAATTTCGTCATAAATCAAACGGGAATCGGTTATCACATAAACAGTATCAAACAAACCGGAATTAATAGCTGCTCGGTAAGTGCGTAAAATTACCGTTTGTCCGGCTAAATCTTTCAGCAATTTACCCGGAAAACGCTGTGAGTCATAACGAGCGGGAATTAGTGCAACTACTTTTAATTGAGGAATTGAGGATTTATTGTACTTCATAAACTACTTTGCTTATTTATTATGGCTTTATATTTCAAACTATATTACTGCTTTTAACTGAGGAATTGGGAATTAACACTGCTTTGTAGAATATTTGGTTCATTTGCACTTCATGCCATAATTCTATTTCTGATTTGAGGAATTGAGGAATTCATTTTTAATTTCACAAATTAATATGCACTCTTTCACTTTTCACTATTGCAACAACTTATTCAATATCTCATGTACTTGTCCGCTACTCCAATCAGCTGCGCCGGTTTTTTTCACGACAATATGACCTTCTTTATCGATAATAAAAGTCGTAGGGATAGAATTAGATTGCAACATTGCCGGCGGATTACTTTGCATATAGTAAACCGGAATATGCCAATTATTTTTCTTTAAGAATGCCGAAACTTTTTCGGGTTTATCTTGGGCTACGAACAAGAATACCACTTTATCTTGGTATTCAGGATAGAGTCGTACCAAGCTGGGCATCTCTGCCACACAAGGCGGACACCAAGTTGCCCAGTTGTTGATTAAAATAACCTGTCCTTTATAATCTTCCAGATTGATTAGTTGTCCCTCCGGTTTCATCAATTCCCAATTATATGTGTCCAATTGAAGTTGTTTATCTTGGTCAATTTCCAGATTTTCAACTCGTGAAGTGATATACGACACTCCTTTAATCAGCAAAGCCCGTAACGGTAATCCCGCCGGTGTCAACATAAAAATTAATAATCCGAAAAAGAGGATGTTGCTCCAATGTTTTTTAACAAATTTATTCATAATAATAGCTTCTTAGGCAAAGATAAAATTTTTAGCTAATAAAAAGGTACAAAAAAACCGCCTAACTAAAAGTTAAGCGGCTATTGTGGAGCCGAAGGGAGTCGAACCCTCGACCTCATGACTGCCAGTCATGCGCTCTAGCCAACTGAGCTACGGCCCCAAATGCGATTGCAAAAATAAGAAAAAGATTGGTTTGTCAAAAAGATTTTTAAAATTATTCTTTATGGGCTATCAAACTGATTTTTAAAACAATTTTATCCTGTACCGTCCAACCGTTTTCATCATCTTGATAGGGACGTTTGGGTGACATGCGGTAAATACCCCAGTCAGTTCTGTCAATAGAAAACTTATCGGAAGTCATAGTTAAAGTATTACCTTCAATTTTAATATGGGCTGTAAAAGTCAAACAATTGGTAATGCCATGCAGTGTAAAATCACCGGTTAATTGATACAAATCACCTTTGATATTTTGTACTTCTTGTAAATCAAAATAGGCATAAGGATATTTATCGGCCTCAAAAAATTCATTTTTTAAAGTATTTTCAAAAATCAATACTGCCGTCCCAAATTGCTTGGGGTCCATATCCAAATCTTTAATACTGTGCATATCTATCACAAATAAGCCTCCAACCGGCATTTTGTCTTCTAACACAAAGCCTCCGGCTTTTAATTTTATTAGACCGTTGTGTTTATCACACTTCCATATCACTTTACTTTTTAAGTTATCTACTCTATAAAAGTTAAACTTGTCCTGTTGTGCGCTAGAACTAAAACCGGTAAAAATAAAGAGCAGTAATAATAAATAAAATATTTTTTTCATTTCAAATTTTCGATTTTTTTGTCAACATTAAGAAATTAAGGTCATTAAGATTCATCGTCGTTCATTGTTCCTTCTTCATCCGTCGGAATGAATACACTTGTCATTTCGAAGGAGCGCAGCGACTGAGAAATCTGTTGATAATAGCGGAAGATTCCTCCTCACTCGTTCCTCGTTCGTTCGGAATGACAATGATACTCCTTCCTCAAACAATTGTAGAAGTTTTGCTTTACACTCTTTCTCTAGACACTAAAAAAACTATCAACACATCTATTTCTTTCCTCTATCTTGCCAAATACCGGTTGCAAATCCTTTTTCATTGATAAATTCTTTTATCGCATCCGGAATATTTTTTGCACCGTTAAAATTGGTTCCTTCAAATTCTGTCCCGAAAAAATTACAACCATAAAGGTCAGCGCCACTAAAATCAGCGCCTTGCAAATGCCCGCCTTGAAAATTGGCATGACGCAACTTGGCATTGATAAACGTAGAACCTTCCAGTCCACCGCCGGTAAAATCGGCAAAAGAAAAATCCGTACTGTCCAGTTTAGAATCTTTAAAAACCGCCCGGATTAATTTGGCTTTTACAGCCCGACTACCGGTAAAATCCGCTTGTACAAATTCAGCATCTTTGAGCAAAGCGCCTGTCATATCACAGTTGCGTAATTTTGCAAAATGGCCTTCCATACCAAACATATTTGCGCCGCGAAAAGTAGAATTATTAAGATTGGCATAATTGACATGTACGTGAAACAAACGGGATTGGTCAAACTTACAATGTGTCAGATTGGCACCGTCAAACAAAGTCCACCGAATATCAGCCGCTCTAAAATCACTACCTTCAAAACGGGCATCATCACATTTAGCAGAACGAAAAGACGCCCCACGAAAATCGCCTCCTTTGATACTTTCTCCGTTCCAATAAATTTTATCCAGATTTTCTCTTCTAAAATCATCACTATCTCGGGGGACTGCCTTAATACCTTTTAGCCGCTTAACACCGGTATCTTGATCAATAATAGAATCCAATTGGTTTTGTTCTAAAAAATTAATCAATTCGGGGATATTAGTGGTGTCGGATTCAATACTCGCTGTGGTTTGTCCTCCTTGACCACCACCACAAGACAACAAAGTCAAGATTACAAAGCCGGTAATGATGAATATTTGTAGTTTCATTTTTATTGAGTTGAAAGTTACATTTCGACAGGCTCAGTGACCTGAGTTAAAAGTTCTTTTGTGTTTTATAGATAATTTTGTTGCTCTTTGGTTATTAAAGATTTCTCGTCGCTCGCACCTCGCTCTGTCGAAATGACAATTGCTGTCATTTCAAGCGTTCCTTGTCGTTTCGAACGTTCCTTGTCATTTCGAACGTAGTGAGAAATCTAAATATTCATTTTCTATTATGAATTCAATCGCACTTTCCTCTAGGCACTTCGTACTTTTTCGCTTGAGACGTTGCTCGCAACGTCTCTACACAACATCATGCTTTTTAAAATACCGGCATCCGAAAATCGAAAATAACAATCCGAGAATAAACGGATATACCAGTGAAAACACAATAAATGTCGTACGACTAACGGTATCGAGAATATAATACGATACCGGTCCCATAACCGTCAGTTTCGGATCAAATAATATCAAACTACCTGTGCGAAATACTTGTAACGGATTTAATAAACTGGCTATGATAACCCCATCAGGGTTGATACGCATTTTGAGCATCATCCCAATGAGTAAAATATCCATAAACGCCACTAAAAACAGCCAGATAATAAAAGCTGTACTCAATGCCATTTCTTGTGATTTGGAAACTGTTGATAAGAACATACTCAATCCCAGAAAGAAAAACACCATCATTGCCAACAAACCGCTATATAAGACAAATAAGTCCCAAGGCACATCCAGATTGACAATTAAACCCCATAATGCCGCTCCTAAAAAAGCCATAAAAACCGGCACATAAATCACAAAAAAGCGACTTAAAAATTTACCCCAATAGTAACTTTTGAAAGAGATAGGCAACGATAAATAATATTCCAATACACCGTTTTCTTTATCACCAACTACCGAACGTACCGTTGATATTAAAACATAAATAGGTAAAATGACCATACTCACCTGCATAAAAGTAATCATCAACCGGCTCAAACCGACAAACCCGACTACCTGCGATTCGGTAATGCCTGTAGCAAACATTACCGCTACAAAACCACCTAACAGCAAACTGTAAATCCAAAACGATTTGGAACGTAAATTTTGTTTAATATCCGATTTTAAGACTTGTACTAAAGTTTTGTTCATAATTTTTTGTTTGTTTCGTTAGTTGCCACCACATTTACCGCTTCCGCATTTACCGGGGGCGCATTTCATACCACCGGCTTTTGCATCATTACCGCTGACAGACATTTTCTTTTTCTTGATAAAATCCGCCCGCTTGGTTTTTCCTTCATCAATACGCTGTATCGTGGTTTTAAAATCAAATTTGGCTTCATCGGATTTTTGTGCTAAAGCGCCATATCCGTAACCCATAGGCGTCCGATCACCAAAGCGATACCAAGCTTTTTCGGCATCAATCCATTTGCCGGTTTGGGCATCGCCAATCCATATTTTATATTTAGCGCCTTTCCACTTGTTAAAATCGCCATCACGCATATCTTCCGCCAAACAGCCGATATCATCATACCAACGGACTTGTCCATGTTCATTGATGGCTTGCAAATTATATTTGGGATCATCCAAGCCCATTTTACAAACGTAACAGACATCGCGGTCAAAATTAATTGGTCGCGGACTGAAATCAACTTTACTATTGCAACTTGATAAAGTTATCAAGAATAGAACGGTTATCAATGCTAATTTTTTCATAATCTATATTTTTTTTCATACCTAGTAGGTTTTACCAACCTGCCAGGTCTTGTTAGCTTTCAAAAAAGATTCCTCGTCGTCTTATTTCCTATCGTCAATAAATCTCTGTCGGAATGATATTCTGCTTGTTATTTTTTTTAGACCTATCCGGTTTTAGAAACTTATCAGGTCGCAATTTTCAAACCTATCAGGTCATAAAGACCTAACAGGTTTACATTGCTTTATCAACTACTATTTCACCCAAATCCATTTCAATCAACCGGTTGACCAAATCTTCAATTTCATCAACACGGTGGCTGCTCAAAATCATTAAAGTATCTTCCGGCAAAGCTTTTAAATATTTGAATAAAATTTCGCGTGCTTCGGGGTCAAGATTGGCAGATGGCTCATCCATCAACAGCACTTTAGGATTTCGCGCCAATGCCAGTGATACCAACAATTTTTGTTTCATCCCGCCGGACAATTTTAAAAATGGTTTATTCAGATGTTTTTCGACATCCAATTTTAAATCGTTGGCAATCTCAACAAATCTTTGCTTGTCGGTTTTGGTAATTATGGCAAAAAATTCCATAATTTCGGCAACCGTCATTTTAAGTGGTGGCGGTAGTTGCGGTACAAACCCCACTTCTTGCAGTATCTGCTCACGATCAGTTCTCGAATTTTTACCCAAAACTCTCAAAAAACCCTCATAGGTATAAAGTCCTAAAATACACCGAATTAAAGTCGTTTTTCCGGCACCGTTTTGTCCAATTAAAGCAATACGGTCACCTGCATTAAACTGCACGCTTAAATCTTTGATGACTTGAACTTTATTAAAAGTTTTAGACAAATGTTTGATATCTATCAATGTTTCCATACTTATTTTTCCTGCTTGTTATTTTTTTGCTCATCCGGCATTTCCAACGGATGTAATTCTTTTTGCTCTTCAACGCTTCCCAAAATATAACTCGGTGCTTTAAATCCGAAAGATAATGCTTCACCATAACAAATATCAATACACAAGCCGCATTTGGTACAATCACCACCGGTAAAATGGACTTCTTTGGTAGCAGCACCTTTCTTAACGAACCATAATTCGTGCGGTACCAAACAAACATCTTGACAATCGGTACAATAACCGCATTTGTCTAAATCAAATTTGACCCCGATTGGCGATACATCACCTATAAAACTGTAAGTTGTTCCGATAGGACAAACATAGCGACACCAAAAGCGTTTGACGCCAAAGACCTCAAACAACAAAATAGCAACGACCCAAATCAAAGCCAAACCGGGACCGTAAATTAAGGAACGGGACAAAATTCCAACCGGATTCAAATCTTCAAATACTAATTCTTTCGTCAAAAAAGCCAAGAATAAAAATCCTGCCCAAAAAACATATTTGACAGTAATGTCATAAGTTTTGTCTCTGATTTTTTTCTTTTTGATAAAATAGGCACGCAC
>WFZY01000113.1 GCA_015489265.1 Flavobacteriaceae bacterium
AAGTTTTGATGCGCAATACTTCTTCCAGATAATAACTCGTGTCTTGTAAAATATCATCACGGATTTTGATAGACGAATACACTTTCATAAAAGGCAATTCAAATGCCTTTGCAAAAGCCAAATGCAAGGTTTCGGACAAAATGACATTGATAGCAACGGTCTTGATAAAAGTGGTTTTACCGGACATATTCGAACCGGTCAGCAATAAACTTTTACCATTTAAAATCAAGCTGTTAGGAACACAATTTTTGATGATTGGATTAATGACGTCCTTAATGATTAAATGATTTTCTTTGCTAAATCGTGGTTCGCAAGTTGGGATAGCACCGGCACGTAAATTAGCAGTCGAAATGGCTGCATCAATTTCACCCACAAAACGAAAAAGCCGGTTGACATCTTGCTTTTTTTCGGCAATACGGTCGATAAAACGGTAAAAAATCAACGCTTCTATATTGAACTGAATTTTAACAATTTCGGCTATCAGCCAAAATACAAACAAAAATTCATTAGTCAGTGCTTGGTTGTAACTGAATTTTTTAACATTGCTACGAATTTCATTGACCGATGCTAA
Organism: Flavobacteriaceae bacterium; assembly: GCA_015489265.1. GTDB lineage: Bacteria > Bacteroidota > Bacteroidia > Flavobacteriales > Flavobacteriaceae > WGBX01. The sequence goes on from WFZY01000113.1 coordinate 572, forward strand.
AAAATCAAACCGGTTAAAATGCATTTTAATAGCGGACTCTTTTGCCAAGCGATTACCGGCATTAATCAAATATCTTAACTGACGGATACCCGTGCTGACGTATTGAATGTAAAATTTGTTTTTTAGATGAAGCGCCATATTAACGGCAAAAATCGGGATAAGCATTAAGAAAAACGGATGATATGAAAATCCCAAGACAATAAAAACTAAAGCAGCAATGCTCAAAGGCAGCAAATATTTAACAAAAGTCGGCTTTTCAAGAAAAGGTCGATTGATTAAAGCTTCTATATGATAAGCATCATCTTGGTTTAATACCAGCAAGTTTTTTTGACTTCGCCATCTTAAGGCTTCATCGTCTGTAAATAATTTTGAAAGCCGGTTAAATTTTTTGACTTCATCCGGATTTTTGATGGTGCGCAGTTTGTAATACAAATATTGTTGTCCGACTTTTGAAACCGTCCGGTCTATGATTTTAAAGACATCATGGAAATCTAAATCTACTATGGTTTCATAGGGTATTTGTTGCAAGACATCATCTGTAACCGGCTGTCCATCAAAATAAGCGGTAATATGGTTAAAGTCAAAATCTTCATGGGTTTTAGCTTTACCCCAAGACGATTCCAATTTTTTTAGAATGGCAGCTTGGCGTTTTTGACTCGCCTTTTGTTCATACCAATATATTAAAACAATCAAACTAAAAACTAATATGAGAAATAGTAGATTCATTAAATTTTAGAAATTAGATTCTTTAGAAATCAAATTTAGAAGGTATTCCACTCAGATGCGCCGCAGTGTGTCATTACGCACTTTCCGCTTGGCACTATCCACTTCGCGCTTCGCACTTTCCACTTTCTCGCTTGGCACTTTCCACTATCCACTTTCTCGCTTTCCACTAAATATTATCATCCCACTCTTTAGGTTTAGGACTATGTAATTTACCTACCGATTTGGCAACAATGGTCGAGACGGTGGCATCACCGGTCACATTGATGACAGTTCGCATCATATCTAAAGGGCGGTCAATGGCAAAAATCAATGCCAGTGCCACCGGTAATTTTTCCGATGGAAAGCCCAAAGCTTCTAAAACAATAACCAACATAATCATACCGGCACCCGGCACGGCAGCTGCCCCGATAGAAGCCAGTAAAGCGGTCAGAATAATGGTTAATTGGTTGCTGAAACTCAAGCCATCGGGCCATAAAACTTGTAAGATGAATACCGCAGCAACCGCTTGATACAAACTCGTACCATCCATATTGACCGTAGCACCGACCGGCAGCACAAAACTCGAAACTTCTTTATCGACCCCGATATGTTCTTCAACCCGTTCCATAGTTACCGGCAGTGTGGCGGCACTCGAACTGCTGCTAAATGCCAACAATTGTGCCGGTGCCAGTTGCTTGAAAAACCAAAACGGATTTTTACCGGTAAAAAGCTTAACCATAATCATGTAAACGATGAGCATGATGATTAAACCAATGACGACAGTCATGCCGTATTTTAACAAACTGGCGAGCAATTCCCAGTCACCGGCTGTTCCAACTATGACATTGGCAATCAAGGCAAAAACCGCATAAGGCGCCGTCAGCATAATTAAATCGACCATTTTTAGAATCGCATCATTCAGTGAGTCAAACAAATCTTTGAGTGGCGCCGCTTTGTGTTCGGGAATTAAAATCAAGGTAATCCCCAAGAAAATTGCAAAAAAGATGACCTGTAACATATTGCTGTTATTACTCATCGCCTTAAAAATATTATCCGGCACCATATCAACCAAAAACTGTAATTTGGGTTTGTTTTTTTGGGCTTTGGCAACTGTGATTTTTTTCTCTATTTTTTTATTACCGGCATAAGTTTGTTCTAATTTATGGACTGTTTCGGTTGAGATGCCTTCGCCCGGTTTGATGATATTGACACTGATTAAACCAATAGTGATAGCAAAAACAGTTGTGGTAATATAAAGTGCGATGGTACGCAAACCAATCGTTTTAAATTTAGCGATGTCTTTTAAATCGGAAACCCCTTTAATTAACGAAGCTAAAATCAACGGAATGGCAATCAATTTTAACAGATTGACAAATATTTTGCCTATGGGGGCAATCCAATCATAAGTCAGCTGTTTGCCGTAGTCAAATTGCAATAAAATGAATCCGCCCACCAATCCGGCTAG
>WFZY01000114.1 GCA_015489265.1 Flavobacteriaceae bacterium
GTGTAAATGCCCAAAAATAATCGTTGTTTTTAGTTTTGTGTTTTAAGCCGGCTATTCCTTCTTTATAGTTCATAATAAAACCACCTATCGTATCATGAATAATATCCGGCATATCTTCATGACAAATAATTTTGGGGGGTTGGGTTACAAATTCCGTAATGCGATAATCTAACAATTCCAAAATATAATCATTGGCATAATCAATCCGGTTAGCTAAATTAATTTTAACTGTTGCCGTTTTTTTGATGTCTAAAAACAGTTCTTTGTTCATAATATCTTATTGTGTTGTTATAAAACAAAATTACTAAATAAACTATAAATAAAAAATAAAAGCGCTAATAATTAATTTAAATTAGTATAAAAATTATTATATTTGTTAAATTTCATAAAAACCACTACATGAAACGAATTTTTCTTATCATCTTTTTCCTATTTAGCTACTTTTTTCAATTAAATGCTTGCACAACCGCAGTTATTTCGGGAAAATATACGGCTGACGGCAGACCTTTATTGTGGAAAAATCGCGATACTTGGGCAGTAAAAAATTCTTTACGCTATTTTAACGATGGAAAATATGCTTATCTCGGCTTGGTTAATTCTAAAGATTTAGAAGGAAAAAGCATCTGGATAGGTGTTAATTCCGAGGGATTTGCCATTATGAATTCCGCTTCATACAATTTAAATTTAGACAATAATGCCAAATTAACCGGATTAGAAGGTCGTATTATCAAACAAGCTCTGGCAACTTGTAAAACTATTGCTGATTTTGAAGCATTACTTGACAGTTTGCCACGTCCTACCGGCTTAGAAGCCAATTTTGGTGTCATTGATGCGCAAGGCGGGGCAGCAGATTATGAAATAAATAATTACAAATACACTAAGTTTGATGCAAACGACCCGACGGTTGCACCATTCGGGTATATTATACGTACCAATTATTCTCAAACCGGACCTTATGGATTTGAAAGCAGTGGTTATATACGTTACAATTCGGCAAATGATTTATTTTACCAAGCTGTTTCAACCTATGAAGGTATCTCGGCACAATATGTACAACAAGATGTCGCTAAAAATATGTGGCATGCTTTAATTAAAGAAAATCCGCTTGAAGAATACTACCATTTACCTCCGGGTACTACTAAATATATCCATTTTAGAGATTTTATACCACGTTCAGGCACTTCGGCATCAGTGGTTATCCAAGGTGTAAAAAAAGGCGAAAATCCCGATTTGGCAACTATGTGGTCTAATGTCGGTTTTCCGATGGCATCAATAGTTGTGCCGACTTGGGTAAGTAAAGTGTCGTTGCCGCAAGTGGTATTGTACAACAAAACAATCAAAGATTCCCCAATTTGTCATGCGGCATTATTTCTCAAAAAATATAAAATCATGAATATTCGTTGGGGCAAAGTCGATCATCAGTATATCAACATCAATGCACTTGTCAATAATAAAGAAACCGGTATTGTACAAATAACTAAAAGATATGAAAATACCATTTACCAAAAAGCTAATGAAATGCTTGCCGGCTGGTACAAAAAAGGCAAAAGTGACCCCAAACAAATAAAAACTTTTTATAATTGGATAGATGCATATATTGCGGATGCGTATTTTAAGGAATTTAATCTTAATCTGTCGAGTCCGGACAAGTAAACATAACTAACTATTATTATGACTAAAAAAGGACTAATAACCGGTTTTTACATCGCAGGTGCTTTGGTTTATCGGAATGATATCAGGATGAAGCAATTAAATTTTTAACTCCAACAATATCCTATAAAAGTAAGAATGCACGATTAACAAAATAACCACTTGAAAATGAAATACATAATTTATTTATCGTTTTTTATAATACTTTCGCTTACCGGCTGCAATACATCAAGAGTAAAGGAAGCTATAAAACCACAAAAACAAACAGACCAAAACACCCAAAGTAATCCTAAAATCAGAGTCGGTGTTTTTAATGGCAATGGTGCCGGCGCTGTCAGTGTCATTGAAACCATTGAAGCGCTAAAAATTGATACGGATATAACCGCCTATCCCATTAGTCCGGCAGATATTATCACAGGTAAATTGACTGAAACTGATGCCATTATTTTCCCCGGTGGTAGCGGTAGCAAACAATTGAACAGTTTGGGTAAAATAGGTAAACAAAAAGTGATTGATTTTATTAAAAAAGGTGGTGGAGCCATCGGTATTTGTGCCGGTGCTTATATGATGTGTCAAACCGAAGGATATCCGAGTTTGAAAATAGGCGATGTCAAACACCTTGACCGGCCACACTACAATCGCGGACGCGGTTTAATAGAATTTAAACTCAACGAAGATGGTTTGAAAATCTTTCCTGAATTTAAAGGGCAGCCACAGTTTATCCAGTATTATGATGGACCTATCATGGCGGCTTTACATCAAGAAATAAGTTTTAAACCGGTGGCTGTTTATGTAACCGATATTCATCCCAATGAAGGCGATCCGGTCGGTTTGACCCCGGGCAAGCTTTTTATGTATCATCAAAATTATGGAAAAGGCAAAATATTCGCCATTGGCGGACATGCCGAATCTACCCCCGGCATCCGTTTTATGATTCCGCGTATGGCACGTTGGGTAACCGGAAACGAATTAGTTTCCTACGATGCTAAATGGATACACCCCGAAAGAAATAATCGAGCCATACTCTTTGACAGTGATTTAAAGAAAAAGGAAAAAGAATTGTTTTGGAGTTTATTTGATGATGATCCACAAGTAAGAGAAGAAGCAATGA
>WFZY01000115.1 GCA_015489265.1 Flavobacteriaceae bacterium
TCTCTGGCTGACATCAATGCCGACGATGTCGCATCGGCAGAATTGGTTAAAGGTGCTGCGGCATCGTCACTATATGGCTCAAAAGCGGCTAACGGTGTACTGGTCATCACTACCAAACGCGGCAAAAAACTCAAGAAACACGAAACCAGCGTTATTATCCGCAACAAAGCCAGTGTGCAAGAAATAGCCAAATATTTAGAATTAGCCCAACACCACCCTTACGAATTGGCACTGGATTGGCTCTCAACCGATAAATATACCAAGTATAATTTTGTCAATTACCCTGCCGATTACGATGGTGCTTGGGACCCGCGCGTACAAGGTGACCGCGTTATCAAAGCTGATGCTTATATGGATTTGCCTTACCGTGTCAATCATGATTTTCAAAAAGAATTGTTTACACGTGGTTTGTCTTATACCAATTATATTGGTGTAGCACACAGTGGCGAAAAAACCAATATGTTTTTGTCGTTTGAAAATTATGCCAATCAAGGTATTATCATCGAAACAGGTGGCTATAAACGTAAAAGTATCCGGTTAAATATCGATCATAAATTGAGTGATAAACTCAAACTATCAACCAGCAACAATTTCATATCCACACACAATGATTTTATGGGCGGTGGCACAGCGGCATTCTTCAATGCTCTGATGTTGGAACCCGATGCCAATGTTTATAAGAAAAACCCCGATGGACAAAAATATTACTACTATCCGAGTCAATGGTCACAAATTGTTCATAATCCGTTGTATGACTTATGGCGCAAAGAAAGTTATTCTGAAAAAATGCGCTATTTAGGCAGTTTTAAAGCCAATTGGAAAATTTTAAAAAATCTTAATTTTAAAAATGAATATGCGACCGAAGTCCAATATTATAACAGTGAACATATCACACCTTTTGGAACTTATGACGGTATTGAAAATGATCATTTAAGACAAACACATGGCAATATGTCACGTTATGACTCTCGAATTATCAGCCAAACATTTAGAAGTACTTTGGTATATAAACATAATTGGGACGATATAAAATTTACCGGAAAGCTGAGTTATTTGTATGAAAGTAACCAATTTAGAAGTTATTCGACCACACCTAACAGTACATTTGATTTGCCAGATTTGCCATCGTTTAATTATTTGAGCAATACAACCACAACGGATTTTCATAGCAAAACTTTAGCTTCCGATTATTTTGCCATTGCATCGGTCCAATACAAAGACCGGTATATCTTAGACGCTTTGTTTCGTAGAGATGGTTCATCATTATTCGGACCCAATCAACGTTGGCAAAACTACTACCGTTTTTCGGGGGCTTATCGGGTAACCAAAGATTTTAAAATTCCGGGCGTTCAAGAACTTAAACTACGGGCTGCTTATGGTATTGCCGGTTTGCGTCCCGGATTCAGCTACCAATATGAAACTTTTCAAAGTGTTGCCGGTGGGGGATATGTCAAAAATACTTTAGGTAACAAAAACTTAAAACCATCGCGTTCCGCAGAAGCGGAAGTGGGAATTGACGCGTCGTTTTTAGATCGTTTTTATCTGGAAGCAACCTATTCGCAAACCAAAACGACCGACCAATTTGTACTCAAACCTTTAGCACCGATGTTTGGTGGTTTTAAGTTTCAATGGGTTAATGACGGTACGGTAGAATCCAAGAATTTTGAAGCTTTACTCAATGCTAAAATTCTCAAAAAATCCATCAAATGGAATGCCGGTTTGACCTTTACCAAGACTAATTCCATGATTACACAATTAGGCATTCCTGCATTCAGCACGGGACCCCGCGGTGCTTTCCGGATAGCTCAAGGCGAAGCTTACGGCACCATGTACGGTTGGGATTTTGTGCGTACATTAGACCAAATGGCACAACAATTACCTGCCGGTGAAGATATCAATGATTATATGGTCAATCGTGATGGTGTTGTCGTTAAAAAAGCTGATGTCGGTACGGTAAATGAGCATCCGTTTCATGTTTTAGATGCCGATGGCAATAACAAAATTGTACCTATTGGCAATGTTACACCTGATTTTTATATGACTTTTAACAGTACGGTTAAATATAAAAAGTTTACATTTTATATGTTGTGGCGCTGGAAGCAAGGCGGTGATATTTACAATGCTACGGCACAATATCTGGTCAGAGATTTGCGCCACCCCATGATGGATCAAATTCATACCAAGCCCGAAGACAAAAAAACGGTTAATTATTATCAAGCACTTTATGATGCCGATGCGCTCAATGGATTTTGGGTAGAAGATGGTACGTATTTAAAACTTGGTGAAGTCTCGATTTTTTACAATTTAGATTTCAAAAAAACAGGCACTATCAGCAAGTATGTCAAACGTGTTAAAATCGGTTTATCAGGCAATAATCTATTGACTTTTTCCAAGTATTCAGGTTATGATTCCGAAGCCGGTTACAAGGGTTTTACTTTCGACAATTACGGTTATCCCAATTTTAGAAAATACACGTTGTCTCTCGAATTTAAATTTTAAAACTAGTGATTATGAAATCTTTATATAAAATTCTTTTTATTTTTCTAGCCGTTGGTTTTTTATCCGGTTGCAACAAATTAGATGTTGAAAACATCAACAATCCCGATCGTGATCATGTATTATCGTCCCCCGAAGGCTTAAAAGCACTTGCAGGTAGTTTGTTTAACCAATGGTTTCGTACCGAGCAACACAATTTGAACTCGCCCGGTCCGTCCATGTGGGTCATGGCAGATTGGGGAACGGTAACTTTTGCCAATTACGGTTGTGTCGATTTATCCAAAGAGCCGCGCGAGTTTTATAACAACACGCCTTCTTACCGGTATCACCGGAATATCAGAAATTATTGGCGCAATATGTACAGTGTGTTATCCAGCGCCAACGATGTGCTGACCGGTCTCAATAAAGGTATTGAAATAGGCAATAACGGCGAAGAAACACCGATGGTCAAAGGTATGGCGTATATGATGCAAGGATTGGCTAACGGTTATATCGGCTTGGTGTTTGACAAGGGCTATCCTTCAGATGAAACGACCGATTTGGAACATTTGGAAGCTTCATCCTACATCCAATCTATTCAAATGGCGATCAGTCAGTTGGAAAAAGCCATTCAAATCTTTGATAACAACCAATTTACCTTACCGCAAGAGTGGATGACACGTCCTTTTACCAATGAAGATTTGTCAAAAATTGCCCATTCGTATATAGCCCGTTTGATGGTGTATTCGGCGCGCAACCAAGCGCAAACCGATACGATAGATTGGCAGGCGGTTTTAGACCATACACAAGCCGGTATTACCGAAGATTTTGCTATTGATGGTGACGGCAACGGTAGCGACCGCAAGTGGATGTCGTGGCTCAAATATTATATGGCGCGTCCGTCTTGGGGCAAAGTGGATATGCGCGTGATTCATATGTTAGATCCTAATCAGCCGGCAAATTGGCCCGTTGCAGGTTTGTCTGCTTTACCTAATGATGGTATTATGAACTCGCCCGACCACAGAGCCGATACGGATTTTGCATACAATTCCAATAACAACCGTCCCGAGCGTGGCATGTATCGTTGGTCAACTTATCGTTATACCCGTTTTGACGATTATATCCAAGCCCATTTTTTTGCACCGGTAGTTTTGATGCGTAAATGTGAAAACGATTTACTCAAAGCCGAAGCATTAACACATTTAAACCGTTTTGCCGATGCAGCTGCTATTATAAATGCCGGTACCAGAGTAACCCGCGGGCAATTACCGCCTGTAAATTCAAGTAATGGCAATGATGTGATTACGGCTATTTTTTACGAACGTACCATGGAACTGCCTTTGACCGGTATGGGTATTGAATATTTTGATATGCGCCGTCGTGATCTATTACAGGACGGCTCATTGTTACACTTTCCGGTTCCGGCACAGCAATTAGAAATTTTGCAAGAACCTTTCTATACCTTTGGCGGGATTAATCCGCAATACGGCGTTCCCGGAGAAGATGTTGCCATAAACGGCTGGTACACACCGGCACCATAAATTTAAATTATTTAATGATGAAGAAGCTATTATACATATTATTTTTAACCGGTTTGACAGGGATGTTTACAAACTGTAAGAAAAAAGATTTACCCGAATATCCGGGCAAACTTATCAAGCATGGTTTGGTCAATATTGTAATGCCCGGTTCGGATATCAACGACCCGAATTTACGGGTGTATGCCTTTAGTGGCAGTCATCAAAATGATTTGAGTTCGTTACCAGCCGGAGATTGGACTTATGAGTTATGGATTAAGGTTGACCCCGATGCTTTAATTGGTAACAAAGATGCCATCAACGGTTTATATGCCGGTGGGGCTTGTATAGGTGAAAGGCGTCATAATTTTGAATTGTATCTCATCAACGATCCCGACCCCGATGCCGATTTTGCCATCAAATACGGCAAATTACAAGCCGGTGATGACAATCAAGTTGCTTCAATGCAATCTGATCAAGCGGCTGAGAATTTACATTTTAACGAATGGGTACATGTTGCCATTTCGCGGTCATCAAGTGATGGTATTGCTAAATTTTATATCAATGGTAAACTTATCGATAGTAGTACTGATCCGGTTTGGAAACAGCCGGTAAATGATACATGGCTAGATTTTAATTATATGTATCGTGGGTCTGCCATGCATTTTTTTAAAGGCGGTATGGACAATGTGCGTTTGTCAACCATTGACCGTTATCCGACAGAATTTACACCAGATAGGACCAAACCTTATGTGGTTGATGACTATACCTTATTGCAACTCAATTTAGATGAACAATTAACCCCTTTCAGTCCCCCGAATGACTTTGATAAAATTAAGATTTTGGGCACTTATGATTACTATATCAAAGTGCATAAAGACAATACTTGGTATCACGAACCGGATGAGTATTTACCTTTGGGTGACTATTAAAAACTTATAATTATGAAGCAATTATTATTTACTTTTCTTTCTTTAGTTATTTGGCAAGCCGGTTGGACCCAAAAAGTTTCGAACATAGCCGTACAAGCCCGGGATTTTTATTATCAAAATTTCGGTGCGGAGAAACATCCTGTTAAGGTTTATCAATGGGGAACGAATTATGCGGTTGATTTTAAAGAAGGCGGTTATATTTGGTTGCAAAAGGCAGGCAATAATATCAAGGTAACAGCGGTTATTCCAAAGGGATTTTTCAGTTTGCAAAATAACAGGTTGATAGACCATAAACAATCTGTTCAAGTCCAACAGATTAATGACTTACCGGCGTTAGACACCAGTCATATCGATATCAGACGAAATGCGTTAAGTGATGTTCCTAATTTTTTACCCGACGAGTGGGGGAGTGTCAATTGTATTGATGACCAGAACAATATTGTCAATGTAACCAATTATTATACGCCTGATCATTGTTCGGCAGGTTGTGTAGCTATTTCCACTTCACAGATTTTGCATTACTATAAATGGCCCCGTATAGGTGTCGGCAACAATACTTATAGTGATACTTATAATGGTTCATTGGTACGTCATAGTGCGTTTTTTGATCAAAGACCTTATGATTGGGCTAATATGTTAGACCATTATATGTATGTACACTCAACTGATGAGCAGCGCGAAGCCGCCGGTAAATTGGTGTATGATGTTGCAGTTGCCGTGGAAATGAATTTTGAACCAACCGGATCAACATCTAATGTAAACAATGTACCCTTTATTTTAGAAAATTATTTTCGATATGTCGGGCATTACGAAGACCGTAGTTGGTCACAGTTTTGGAGCCGGATGTATCGCAATATGCAAGAGCGCATACCGGTATCTGTAGCTGTTGAAAACAGTGCCGGTGACGGACATGCTTTTGTAGTTTCCGGATATAAGACTATGAACGGTGATCCGTATTATTATATCAATTGGGGCTGGTATAATCAAGGCACGCCTAATAACGGGTGGTATAATATGCAAGCTTGGAATAGTTCGACACCGGGTTATAATACGGTTTTAGGAGCTTTATTTGATGTGGTGCCCGAACCGGAAATAACATCAATTACACCAACCGGTACCGGTAACGATTTTCTGATTCACTGGGAAGTTGCTCAAAATGTTAATTATGAAGAATTTACCTTACAACGAAAAATAGACAACGGCACTTGGCAAACGGTAGCAACCGGTATTACCGGACAAGATTTTGTTTATCAAAACCCGACCGGCAATGTGTATTTGTTCCGTGTTAAAGGCAAAGCGCACGGTAGATATTATAATGCTTCATATTCCGAACAAATACCTTATGCCCCACAAGGTTGGTATAAAGGTTACGGTAGTTTTGAAGGACAGCAGTATGCTTATGCCAAACAAACAGCCAATTACGATTTGATATTTAACCATGATTATACCTTTGAAACTTGGTTACGTTTGAAATCCGGTAATCAGAACGGTGATGTGATTTTTGACCGTCAATATATTTTTGCACTGGAAATAGAAGATGTAACTGCCAATGATTATTCCGTAGTATTCAAGTCTCCGGCGGCTCAAGATGCTTTGCATTCAAATAATAGCGGACAAAAATTGCAAGTAGGGCAGTGGTATCATATCGCGGTTAGCAATCAAGGAACGACGGCAAAATTATTTATCAACGGAGAAGAAAGGGACAGCAATGACCAAAACCATTTTCATTTGAATAGTTCTAATGCAGCGATTAATATTGGCGAGCGCTATCATGGTAGTTACTCGGGTTTTATAAAAGCTGATTTTGACCAAATCCGTTGGTCTGATATAGCCCGTTATACTAGTAATTTTACACCGGACAGGGATGTTGATTTTTCGGTAGATGAACATACCAAAGCTTATTTCAGATTTGAAAATGTACATCGTAATCGCTTAAAGGATGAAGCTTTTAAAACCAGTGTTAGAGTCAAAAATGCCCCGGGTTATGTGACATGGAATTTTGATTTTGACCCCAATGGAACCAATGCTGTTTCACAAGAAGATTTTAGTCAAAATGTAGTGGTATATCCCAATCCGGCAACCGATTATATATATATTAAATCTTTAAGTCCGAAGTATGATTTAACAAATTTTAAGACAAAACTTTTTGATATATCAGGACGTGAAATCCAATCGTTAAAATGGGATAAGCTATCCGGCATTTATCAAATAGATATCAGTCATCTTAAAAAAGGCAACTATATTTTATCCTTACAAAATGACCATTTTAAAGCAACGACCCAAATCTTAAAAAAATAATTATAATTCTTAAAATTAATCCTATGAAAACAAAACTATTTTTATTAATGCTTTTAGTGTTAACAAGTTTAGGTTTATCAGCACAGTCTGATTATTGCCTTAAATATGACGGTGTCAATAGCCGTGTCAAGTATAATACCGATGCGACCTTGGACAACTTAAACGGTGCTACGGATTATACTATTGAAGCTTGGTTTTATCCAACGGATACCGATATTCATAATCGTGTGATTTTAAAACGCTGGTATCAGTTTGCCATAACATTATACCAAAATGATAATCACCGTATTTATTTTACCCGTTATACCAATAATGGTCAAGATAGAATTTATGTTAATTCGCTTTACAATGTTATTAATCTAAATGCATGGAATCACGTAGCGGTTATTAACAATTCTACAGACAATACCCTAAAAATTTATGTCAATGGTGTTGATGTAACTGCTGATAGTTCCGGTAATGCTACTACGCAAACGGCATTGACTTTGGAAGCCAATCCGGGCAATCAAGCTAATTTTTATGTGGCTTATGGTGGTACCGGAACGGTATTTAACGGATTTGTCGATAAAGTTCGTATTAAAACAACTGCCGAAAATATTAGTAATTTGAACACGACCGATCCTTTAGGTATGGCTTATGCAATGGATTCTGATACCGTTTTATTGATGAATTTTGACGAAGGTTCCGGCACGACTACAGTCAATGAAGCTACCGGTGTGGATGCCGAATTGCAATGTCGCGGGGGCTGTAGTGAAATCCCTGAATGGTATCCGGTACAAACCACGATGGTCGGAATTGATGCACGGCGTCAAATTACATTTAGTGTTTATCCTAATCCTGTTGAAACAGCAGAATTTTTAATTAAAACATCTGATAATCAAATGATTCAAAAAGTTCAGATATTGGATATTACCGGAAAAGAAATTTATTCTCAAACTTTAACTACCCAACAAAATAGTTTAAAAATATCAACAGATAATTTGCTATCAGGTGCTTATTTGGTTAAAGTAAAAACCGATAAGGGAACCGGTGTTCAAAAATTATTGGTCAAATAGACCGGTTTGTTTGTGTTTAGTGTAAAAAACCCGCTTATTTGGCGGGTTTTTTTAATGAATCTAATTGTTAAGTAAAGAAAGGTAAACAGTTTCAAGCCGATTAACCATGGTTTTTAAACTAAAATTATCTATAACACGTTTTCTGGCATTATGTTGATAGGTTTTTAAAAGTTTTTGGTCATTGACAAGTTTTTGCAGTAATCCGGATAATTTTTGCCAATTTTCAACCGGACAGAGCAAGCCGTCTTGCTCATGACGAATCACTTCTTTAATGCCGCCGGCGTCAGTAGTGGCTATAGCGCATTCCATACTCATGGCTTCAAGCAATGCAATGGGTAAACCTTCAAAAGAAGAGCTCATCATAAAAATATCCATAGCATTAAAATACGGTTTAACATCAGTTTGTAAGCCGGGTAATAAAATTTTGTCTTGTAATCCGAGTTTTGACAGTTGGTCTTTAATCTCATTTTCTAAAGGGCCTGCACCGACTAAAAGTCCGTAAACATTGTTGTTTTTATCTATGATTTCTTTCATAACTTGCAGCCATTCAACCAATCTTTTTTGAAACCGGAATACAGCAACATTACCAATCACTATTGCATCAGCAGGAATATTTAATTGTTGTCTTAATAGTTTTCCGGCAGTTTCATCTCTTTGAAAACGTTTTGTATTGACGCCGTTTAGCAAAGTTTTTACAGGAATTTTAGGATGAATATGTTTTTGTATGGAATCGGAAACATCTTGTGAAACGCCTAGTGCCAGACTCTGCCAATTATAGGTAAATTTGTTCAAATATTTGGTGGCAAAATGGTAGCGATTTTGCATATTATGTTCCGAATATATAACGGGAATACCGGTTTTTCGATGGACTAATCGTGATACAAAGCCCGCCCATGGCAAATGTGCATGAATCAAGTCTATTTGATATTTTTGGACATATCTAACAATGTTTTTATATTGTTTTAGTATCATTAAATTATTTTTAGCCGGTAAACAAGTTACCTTTCCACCGGCTTTTTCAATATTTTGTACCAATTGATCTTTCCAAGGTAAAAAATAAATATAATGAAATTCAAACCGCGATTGGTCATGAAGTTTTAAGGTTTCGGGCAGTAACATTTCTGCGCCACCGCGTCCCAGTGATTTGATAATATGTAATACTTTTATAGTTTGTGACAAGGTAAAAGATTTGTTTGTATTAATGCAAATTTAAACAATATTTAAATAAGGTTGACTATCTATTAATTTTATAACTGGTACGTAAAAATGTGTAAGACTTATCATACATTTTGCTTTTTTAGAATACTATAAATGGTTTTTCCTATCCTTTCATAAATGTTTTAGGTTTCATTTTTTCTAATTACTATCTTTGCTAAAAACAAAGCTATGAATTTGCAACAAAACGATTTGGTTGCTTTGGTTAGTCCCGCCGGATATTTATCGGACAAATTGGTGGTCGACCAAGCTATCGGCTTACTTAACAAGTGGGGATTGCGCTCATATGTAGCGGCCAATGCTTTAAAACAATTCGGACATTTCGCCGGTACTGATCATGAACGTTTATCCGATTTGCAAGCAGCCATGGACAATCCGGAAGTTAAAATGATTTGGGCTTTACGTGGTGGCTATGGTAGTATTCGTATCGTTGATCAATTAGATTTTACTCGATTTAAAAAGCAGCCCAAACTATTAGCCGGATTTTCTGATATAACCATTTTACATCGAAAATTTCAACAAGAAGGTTTTGAAAGTTTACATGCTTTGATGCCGGTACAACTCAAAAATAAAATTTCTGAAGATGTCATTATTCAAACTAAAAAAGCTTTGTTTGATAATCAGGTGGCATATCGATTTGAAACAAATAATTTTACATCTGATTTTTTTGAAATAACAGGACAGGTCATTGGGGGTAATTTGGCTAATTTATACAGTTTACTAGGGACAAATTTGGATTTTGATACACGCAATAAAATTCTTTTTATAGAAGATATCGGTGAACAATTGTATCAGATTGACCGGATGATGATAGCGCTGAAAAAAGCCGGAAAATTAAAGCATTTAAAAGCATTAATGGTCGGACAATTTACGGATATTCCAGATAATGAACCGCCTTTTGGCAAAACGCTTGAAGAAATTATTTTAGAACATACGCCAAGTCATATTCCGGTTATTTTCAATGCGCCTATCGGGCATATTACCGACAATTATCCTTTGTTTTTAGGAAAAAAATTGAGCATTACTAAACACAATGATACGATATATTTAAAACAATAATAAAATGCTGTCTGTCATTTCTACAGAATTCAGCCCCAACTTGGAATGACAAGAAATCTTTTATTCATATAAGCTAATGAAAAAAAACAAAACTATTTTTTATAAAGATTTAGGACTTTTAGAATATCGCAACGCTTTTGATATTCAAACGGATTTGTTTGAAAAAACAAAGCAAATAAAAATTCAAAACAAGCATAAAGGGACTCCGCAAGCTACAGAAAATTATTGGTTATTTACCGAACATCCACATGTTTATACATTGGGTAAAAGCGGTAAAGAAGCACATTTGTTAATTGATAAAACAGAACAACAAAAGTATCAAGTACAGTTTATCAAAACCAACCGTGGTGGCGATATTACCTATCACGGTCCGGGGCAGATAGTCGGTTATCCTATTATAGATTTAGATAATTTTGATTTGGATATTTTGGCATATATGCGTTTATTGGAAGAAATGATTATCCGTGTATTGGCATTATACAATCTCAGGGGGGAACGCAGTAAAGGGGAAACCGGTGTATGGCTAGATGCAGGCAAACCGAACGCCCGAAAAATATGTGCTATGGGGGTTAAGACCAGTCGATGGGTTACTATGCACGGATTTGCTTTAAATGTCAATACGGATTTATCTTATTTTGATCA
>WFZY01000116.1 GCA_015489265.1 Flavobacteriaceae bacterium
ACCGCTGCGCAATCTCGGTATATGCCTCGTGCGTCAAACCACTTGGTCGTGCATATGGTATAAACAACAATTCAGCAACATCTTTAAAATGTTCTGTTAGTTCATCAGTAAGATAATCCAAATAGCTTCCACCGTAAACCGTTGAAGTACTGGCTATTATTATTTGAGGAAATGAGGACTTATAATAATTCATAGAAAATTTTGTTCTCTAATTTTTGCTTGGTTTTTCAAATTATATTTCTGCTTCTAATTTGAGAAATTGAGGATTTGTTGCTCGAAAACGATGTACTGAGCCTATTTAATCATAAGTTTTTTATAACCTGATTATTATTTGAAATATTTATGATCTTAACCAAATATAGTTCCTTATTTAGATGGAAAATATCAATTATATTGCTTGAATGATTTATTTCGTGTTCAAACAAAAGTAAACCATTTATTGAAAGAAATTGAATGACATCATAAGATATTTTTTTATTTTCAATTATACTTTATCCACTTCGCACTTTCCACTTTACCGCTTGGCACTTGCTACTTGTTACTTGCTACTCATATTTAATAATCCCGACTCCTATATCGTCGGGACATCGCAGCGCTCCGCTTTCAACTTTATGAACTTTGAACCAACGTCCTGGCTTTTGCAATCGCTTTATCCAATCCTGCCGGATTTTTACCGCCTGCCGTGGCAAAAAACGGCTGTCCACCACCGCCGCCTTGAATTTCTTTGGCAATTTCACGCACTATTTTTCCGGCGTTCAAATCTTTTTTAGCTACCAAATCTTTTGAAACATACACGCTGATAATGGCTTTACCGTTTTGTGCGGCGCCAATGACTGCTACGATATTGTCTTTATTCTTGCCAAGTGAGAACAACAAATCTTTAATCGTGGCACTGTCCAAATCCAATTTTTTGCCTAAAAATTGAATATCACCGATGTTTTCAAACTCATTTTGCAATTTTTCTTGTAAGAACTGTGCTTTTTCCTTTTTCAGATGCTCTATTTCCTTACGCATTTTTTGATTATCCGCTTGCATATTTTCAATGGTTTGTTGCAAATCAGTCGGATGTTTCAACATTTTTTTGATAGCTGACAACTGTGCATCTTGTTTTTTATAGTAATCTTTGACTGCTTCACCCGTAATGGCTTCAATCCGACGCACACCGGCAGCAATGGCACTTTCGCTCAAAATTTTGAATTGCCAAATATCATTGGTGTTGTCAACGTGCGTCCCACCGCAAAGTTCGGCATGATTCCCAAATTTAATCATCCGTACCGTATCGCCGTATTTCTCACCAAACAATGCCATAGCACCTTCTTCCATGGCTTGCGTAATAGGAATATTTCTTTTTTCGACCAATGCCAATTTTTCTTTGATACGGGCATTGACCAAATCTTCTACTTTCTTAATCTCTTCATCGGTCATTTTACTAAAATGCGAAAAGTCAAAACGTAAATGTGTCGGTGCCACCAATGAACCTTTTTGCTCGACATGGGTACCTAAAACCTCCCGTAAAGCTTGATGTAGCAAGTGTGTAGCCGAATGGTTAGCCGCCGTTTTGGCACGACTGTCTTTATCGACAACCGCTTTGAAATTACCTTCGGGATGTTTGGGTAAAGTCTTGGCAATATGCACAATCAAATTGTTTTCCCTTTTTGTGTCGAGTATATGAATGATTTCGCCGTTTTCGGCTTCCAAATAGCCCCTGTCCCCTACTTGCCCGCCGCTTTCCGGATAAAATGGTGTCAAGTTAAAAACCAATTGGTACAAATCGCCGTCTTTTTTAGAGCTGATTTTACGGTATTTGGTGATTTTTACCGGCGTTTCCAAAGTATCATAGCCCACAAATTCTTCTTCGTCGTCTTCTCTAATGACCACCCAATCGTCAGTAGTCATACCGGCAGCTGATTTTGAACGATTTTTTTGTTTAGCCATTTCTGCATCAAATTCTTGTTCATCAAAATCAAAACCCTTTTCACGCAAAATCAAAGCGGTTAAATCTTTAGGAAAACCAAAAGTATCATAGAGTTCAAATACTTTCGCACCCGGAATTTTTTGGTCTTTTGCCGTTTCAATCATCCGGTTAAGCAGTACCAAACCTTGTTCGAGTGTTCTTAAAAATGATTGTTCTTCTTCACGAATGACATTGGTAATCAAATTTTCCTGCTTTTTAAGTTCCGGAAAAGCTTCGCCCATAGTATTGACCAAAGTAGGAATCAATTTGTAGATAAATGCCTGTTTTAAATCTAAAAACGTAAAACCGTAACGAATAGCCCGTCTTAAAATACGGCGAATAACATAACCCGCACCGGTATTTGATGGTAATTGTCCGTCTGCTATCGAAAAAGCTACAGCTCTGACATGATCGGAAATTACCCGCATAGCGATATCAACTTGTTCGTCTTTACCATATGTTTTACCCGAAAGATTTTCAATTTCATTGATAAGCGGCACAAAAATATCCGTGTCATAGTTAGATTTCTTGCCTTGTAACACCATGGCTAATCGCTCAAATCCCATACCTGTGTCTATATGTTTGTCCGGCAAACGTTCCAAACTGCCATCGGCTTTGCGATTAAATTCGATAAACACCAAATTCCATATTTCGATTACCTCCGGATGATCTTGATTGACCAAATCTTTTCCGGGAATTTTGGCTTTTTCTGCTTCAGAACGTAAATCGACATGTATTTCCGACGAAGGACCACAAGGACCGGTAGCACCCATTTCCCAAAAATTATCTTTTTTATTACCAAGTAAAATACGATCCTCGGGAATATGTTCTTTCCAAAAATTATAAGCTTCGGTATCTTTGGACAAGCCCTCTTGTGCCGCTCCCTCAAAAATGGTTACATATAAATTATCTGGATTGATTTTATAAACCTCCGTCAAAAGTTCCCAAGCCCAAGCAATAGCTTCCTTTTTAAAATAATCGCCAAAACTCCAATTACCCAACATTTCAAACATGGTATGGTGGTATGTATCCAATCCGACTTCTTCCAAATCATTGTGTTTACCGGAAACACGCAAACACTTTTGTGTATCGGCAACACGCTTGTATTCGGGTTTTTTATAACCCAAAAAATATTCTTTAAATTGGTTCATACCCGCATTGGTAAACATCAAAGTCGGATCGTTTTTTAAAACAATTGGCGCTGACGGCACTATTTTATGCCCTTTTGAAGCAAAAAAATCTAAAAAAGTTTGACGAATCTCTTTCGAACTTAATTTATTCATTTCAATATTTTTTTTAAATTTGCAAAACTATACGTACTTGTACGTATTTTTAGAGCAACAAAAATAAAACAAAATATGGCTAAACGGAAATTTATTTACGATCCGGAAACACTTTCTTACAAACAAGTTGAATCGTCGTCCAAAGCTTGGATTATGGTTTTCTTGGCGGGATTGATTGTTGGAGTGCTTGCCATTATTATTTTGTTATCTTCTCCTAATGGCTATTTTCAAACGCCTCGAGAAAAGAATTTAATCCGCGAAAATGAAAATTTAAAGCTGAATTACAGTATTTTAGATAAAAAATTACAAAAAATTCAATTGGTTTTAAACGATATCAAACAACGCGATAATAATATTTACCGTACCATTTTTGAAGCTGACCCCATATCCGACGATGTCAGACAAGGGGGCTACGGCGGGGTTGATTTATATAAAAATTTGGAAGGTAAACCCGATGCCGAATTGATAAAAAACTCAATGTCTGAAGCTGAAAAAATAGAAAAAGAATTGGTCGTGCAATCCAAATCTTTTGATGAAGTGGTCAAGCTAGCCAAAAATAAAGAAAAAATGTTAGCGCATCTGCCGGCTATACAACCCGTTGAAAATAAAGACTTAAAAAGAATGGCTTCGGGTTACGGTTGGCGCATTCACCCGATTTTAAAAACCCGGCGTTTTCATTACGGTATGGATTTTACGGCTAAAACCGGTACCCCTATTTATGCTACTGCAGATGGTATCGTCAAACATGCCGGTTGGAAAGCGAATGGTTTTGGTAAACACGTGGTTATTAATCATGGCTTTGGGTACGAAACACTTTACGGACATATGAGCAAAGTGGCTGTCAAAAACGGTCAAAAAGTAAAACGGGGACAAGTAATTGGCTATGTCGGTAATACCGGTTTATCAGCCGGACCACACTGCCATTATGAAGTCCATGTAAATGGCAAAAAAGTAAACCCTATCAACTTCTATTACAACGATTTAACGCCGGAAATGTATGCCCGTTTGCGTAAAATGGCTAAAGAAGAAAATCAATCTCTCGATTAATGAATGACTTGCCAGACAAATTGTATTATCGAACCACCGAATTAGCCAAAGCATTCGGCGTTAATGCATCATTAATTCGTTTTTGGGGCAAAGAATTCGCCTTTGTTTTAAAACCCAAAGTCAATGCTAAAGGTGAACGACTTTATACCAAAAAAGATGTTGAAAACTTCAAATTAATATACAATTTAGTCAAAGAAAACGGCTATACGCTTGATGGTGCCAAAAAGAAACTTAGAAGCGGGCGTCAAAAAATCAATAAAAACATCAACGTGATTGAACGCTTGGAAAAAGTCAAAACCGAGCTACAAAAAATTAAAGAAAATCTGTAAAGTAGCAAGTAGAAACGTTGCGCTGCAATACATTTTTTTTCTACGTCACAAAATCTCTGAGCGACCTCATTTCATCAATTCATCAGTTTATCAATTCCAAACCCGTGACTTCAGTACAATCCCGATTAGTATCGGTATCACTCAGCGACCTACTTTTCAATTCCTCATTCATTATTCATCAAATTAAAAGTAGGAATATAGTTTGAAGCAATATATAATCATCGAAGCACAAAATATTCTATGAAACAAAAAAAATCCTCAATTCATCAATTTCTCAAAAAAAAATATTTTTTATTTTCAAAAAAATCTTATATTTGCACTCGCAAAACACGGTGGGTATAGCTCAGTTGGTTAGAGCGTCGGATTGTGGTTCCGAAGGTCGTCGGTTCGAACCCGATTACCCACCCTTAAAAGCTGTCTTTTTTAAGGCAGCTTTTTTTGTTTTGTATCCGTTTCCGGCTTCCAATATTCATAAGGATTGACTTTTCCTTTATGATAATGATAGTCGTGTTTGGGATGTTTAATCGCTTCATAAATACGGCGTTGCACTTCACTGCGAATATTCAACTTGTATAACAATCTGTTTTTCATAGTCGGGAAGGTCCGGTTCGATAAAAAGATATAAACTATTTGCTCTTCGGGGTCAGCCCAAACCATGGTGCCGGTAAAGCCCTGATGTCCGAAACTTTTTGGGGAAATTTCTTCAAAAGTCGGCCCCGGCTGGTCTTTAAATTGGGGTTTATCCCAACCCAATCCACGTCGTACACTATCTTTGGCAAAATAGCGCTTATTAAATACCATTTCGGTTGTGTCTGAAATGTATCGTTTACCACCGTAATATCCTTTGTTGAGATGCATTTGCAGTTCTTTGGCTAAATCGTTGGCATTGCCGAACAATCCCGCGTTGCCCGAAACACCATTGAGCATAGCCGCCCCCATATCGTGCACATAGCCACGAATGATTTGATGCCGCCAATAAGTATCATTTTCGGCGGGTGCAATACGGTCTATTGGAAATTTTTTCAGCGGATTATAAGTCAAAGTCGTTGCACCAAGTGGTTTGTAAAATAAGGAATCAACCAACTTATCCATTCCTACGCCGGTTTTATCTTCTATGAATTTCTTGAACAAATAAAAAGGCAGTCCGCTATACACATATTTTAACTCTTTATATTGTGGCACTTTGGCAATAGTATCCCAAATATGGTTGAGATAATCCCGACGCAAATACATATTTTTTGCCACTTCTATATTGTAAAGTTTATCCGGTTTTTTATGGTAATATTTGCGCATTGGCATCTTAGTTTTCGGATCAATGGTTTCCAAGTAAAACGGTATCCACGACTTGATTTTAGCATAATGTGACAGGGCTTCTTTGACCAAAATAGTGTCTTTGTTACTACCTTTGAGCAGTGGCATTAAATCACCGAGTTTGTCATCTAATTTAAACATTTTCAGGTCATAAGCGTGCATCATTAAGGTAGTTGCCGCCATCACTTTGGTAACAGAAGCCAACCCGTAAATATCAGTTACTTTAACAGGGCGTTTCTTATCATAAGTTTGATATCCGAAAGCTTTTTCGTAAATCACTTTACCATTCCGGGCAGCCAATACTACCCCACCGGGTGCCGCCATGGTATCCATCATAAATTGCATCAACGAATCCACCCGTTGCAGTTTGCGACTGTCCATCCCGACTTCTTCCGGAAATCCATAGGACAAACGCTTGATATCCTGTGTCATGATTCCCGTATTGACCGGATATGTTCGGCTGATACCCACCGGTAATTTACCTTTAAACGGTAAGCCCCCAAAAATCATCTGTGGCGACAATTCTTGGGCATACCAATCATTCTGATACGAAATAACAATGGCTTTGACAGGCAAATCGTCAACCCAACCAATCAAAGCATAAGGCGATGTAAACACATCTAAAACGCTTGGCTTATATGCCGCTATTTTTTTGATGAGCGATTTTTCTTCTGCTGACAATTTATAAGATTTCCAAGGATTAGCAGACGATTTATGTACACCGATAATGATTAAATCATAATTTTTCAAGGATTTTTTAATGTCTGCCGTATCTTTAATCTGAACCAAATCAACTTGTGTGTATTTATTCAAATATTTATTAAAAGTTTGATAACCGGCTTCTCCTACCGGTACAAAAGCTATTTTTTGCGCTACATTTTTTAGGGGTAAAATCTTATTATCATTTTTAATTAAAGTAATGGCATTGGCAAAAGCTTTTTGGTTGAGTAACGAATCGGTAAGTGTCGGATAAAAAGCTTTTTGATGTTGCGGCTGCCAATTTTGCAAACCCGCCCAATATTTTGCCATTAAGATTTTTTTGACCGAGTATGCCAATCTTTTTTCAGAAATAATACCTTTTTTATATGCCGCTTTTAATTGCCCAACCGCTTTTTTTAAATCAACCGTTCCCAACAATATATCATTGCCGGCTAAAAATGCTTGCAAATCGGCATCACCCGACGGCACATAAGCCGCAACGCCTTTCATACTCATGGCATCGGTGATAATGAGCCCTTCAAAACCCAAATCCCGTTTCAATAAATCCGTTACAACACGGTGCGATAAGGTAGTCGGATAGCCCGTAAATTCCAATGCCGGAATTTTTAAATGCGCCACCATAACGCCGGTTAAACCGTTAGGAATAAGCTGTTTATAAGGATACAGCTCTACATTTTGAATTCTGTTATAATCAAAATTAACCGAAGGCAAAGTTTTATGGCTATCTTGGCTCGTATCGCCATGTCCGGGAAAATGCTTGGCAGTGGTTAATATATCATAAGCTTGCAGCCCCCGCATCATCATATACCCCTTACGCGCGACATTCTTCTTATCTTCACCGAAAGACCGGTTCCCGATAATCGGATTGTCGGGATTGGTATTGATGTCCACCACCGGTGAAAAATTCATTTGAAAACCAACATTACGCGTTTGCTGTCCGATACGCCGACCTATTTCGTAAATAATGCTGTCATTTTGAATGGCACCCAAAGTCATATTCCAAGGAAAACGTGCCGTTGAATCCAAGCGCATTGCCAAGCCCCACTCGGCATCAATAGCCGTAATCACCGGATACTTGGCATTGAGTTGGATAAAATTGTTTAAAGCTTGTTCATCGGAAGGATGTCCTTTTAAGAAAAAGAAATTCCCGATATGCAGACTGTCTATTAAATGCTTGATTTTAGTTTCGTTTTCAACAGTATTATCCGAAGCGATATAAGGCATAAACAATTGCCCTATTTTTTCATCCAAACGCATTTGGTTGTAGAGCGAATCAACCCATTGCAGCTGTTGTTTATTTTTGTACAATGGATGTAGCTGTTGCGCCAGTATTGTATAAAAAGTAAAAGTCAAAATTAAAGATAAAATAGTTTTCATGTGCTTATAACCGTATTTGTGTTAATATTAGTTTAATTGCAAATTTAATAATTATTTAAGGAAGTGAATAATTATTTCATTTCAGAATATTTTTAAAATTGAAGCTCTATATCGATTTAGGTGGGTAAATATATAAAATATCTCAAATAATAATGTCCCCCGACCTTCGTCGGGGTCAAAGACTTTATTCTATTGTTTTATTATAATAATGCCAGCCCTTCGGGCTTATTTAGTAAACCCCGAAGGGGTGAAATTATTGAAAAATAAAATCGCCATGATTATATGGTTTTGAACCCACCAATTTATTATTACCCACACAAAACAACATAGAGCCAAAATTAAGAACATTAAGACTATAAAAAAATTTTTAATTCTTAAGATATATTTTCAACTCATTCACACTTCAAACTTGGCGCTTTTTTGCTTTCTACTTTCAATAGTTTATGCAAACACCAAACCTACCAAGATTTTACGATATAATAAATTCATAACCGGTTTAAAACTCAAGGTAACAAAACCGCTAAACAATCGTTATGAAATAAAAAGCTGTTAAGTCATATCAGTTTTTTTACTATTTTTACCAAAACATTTAAAATTCATTTTTTATGAAAAAATTATTAGGAATACTAGGTACATTATTTATTATTGGTTTTCTTTTATACCGTTTTTTTGTTGGCTTTTACAACACCGGTATAGAATATCAAGAAAATGCCAAAACCGCTTGGTCAAAAGTAGAAAGTGCTTACCAACGGCGCGCTGATTTGATCCCTAATTTGGTAAACACTGTTAAAGGATATGCCAAACATGAAAGAGAAACTTTGGAAGCCGTGGTCAAAGCCAGGGCATCAGCTACTCAAACCAAAATTGACCCGTCCAATATCACGCCGGAACAATTGGCAAAATTCCAACAAGCCCAACAAGGTTTGAGCGGGGCGCTCAGCCGTTTATTGGTTACGGTTGAAAAATATCCTGACCTAAAAGCCGATAAGAATTTTTTGGAACTGCAAAGTCAATTGGAAGGTACGGAAAACCGTATCAAAGTGGAAAGAGACCGCTACAACGATGCCGTGAATAAATACAACATCTATATCAAAAAATTCCCCGGAAACTTGTTAGCTTCTATGTTCGGCTTTAAAGAAATGGCAAGATTCCAAAGCGAAAAAGGTGCCGAAAAAGCCCCTAAAGTCCAGTTTTAAATGAATCCGGAAAATTTCTTTACACCCCAAGAAGAGCAACGAATTGTTAATGCTATTAGACAAGCTGAAAAAAATACTTCTGGTGAAATTCGGGTGCATCTGGAATCTAAAAACAAAGATAAACCGACACTCGACTATGTGTGGCAAGTCTTTGAAGCAATCGGTATGCGAAAAACCCAACAAGCAAACGGGGTATTGTTTTATATCGATATAAACCACCGCACATTTAGCATAGTGGCTGACGAAGGTATCAACCAAGTGGTACCGGATAATTTTTGGGAAGAAATTACCAAGATTGTTACCGGTGGTTTTAAGCAAGGACAATATGCCGATGCGCTGGAACAAGGTATTTTAAAAGTCGGCGAACAACTCAAACAATATTTTCCGCACCAAGCCGATGATGTCAATGAATTACCGGATGAAATTTCTAAACATTAAACTATTTTTGTGAAACCAATGGGCTTTAAATTTTTTAGATTACTATTACTGACACTTATCTTCGGACTTGGCATACAAAATCTTGCATCGCAAGATATAAAACCATTAAAAATAGAAGCAGACGGTTTGCCTGCCAAGCCATCTGATGCAATGCAAAGAGCCCATTCGGTTTATGATTATGCCAAACTTTTATCGCCGGAAGAACGCCGGATGCTTGAAACCAAAATCAGTAAATACTACGATTCTACTTCGACCCAAATCGTAATAGCCACTATCAAAAAGCTCAATGACGATATTTCATTATACGCAACCGAATGGGCGCACAAATGGGGTATTGGCCAAAAAGATAAAGGAAACGGTGTTTTTATTTTAGTGTCTAAGGACGATCACAAAATCACCATTCGCACCGGTTACGGCGTAGAACATTTGTTGACCGACGCTTTATCACGCCGCATTATCGAAAACGAGATTATTCCCTATTTCAGAAAAGGAAATTTTTACAAGGGCTTATCCAATGCCGTTGATGCCATCATCAAAATTATGGCAGGCGAATACAAAAATGATTTGCCCAAAAATCAAGATTCCGGAAATTATATTTTTTGGATAATTTTAGGAATTATTCTACTTGTTTTTCTCTTATCTATCTTTTCCAATGGCGGTCACTCCGGCGGCGGCTCATGGCGCTCGTCCGGTGGTGGTCCCATCATTTTTACCGATAGTGGCACCAGTTCTTGGGGCGGTGGCGGTGGCGGCTCTTGGGGCGGTGGCTTTAGCGGTGGCTTCGGTGGCGGTGGCTTCGGTGGCGGCGGTGCCACGGGAAGTTGGTAAAATATTGATAACTGAAATAGTGACTTTTTCTGAAATAAATAGATTTGCAAATAGATAATGCTATCTAAATATAAAGTAGAACTAAAAAATGAAATTTACCCCCAAACATATCAACCGTTTTCTATTCTTTAAATTACCTAGTGCTTGGATTTCCGGCATCCGGCTTAAAAGCATCAAAGAGACAGAAGCCGTTGTAACTGCCAAACACCGATGGATTAATCAAAATCCGTTTAATTCTATGTATTTTGCCGTTTTGGCAATGGGTGCTGAATTGTCAACCGGTATTTTGGTCATGAAAAAAATACAAGATACCGGCAAACCCATATCCATGTTAGTAACCGGTACGCAAGCCGAATTTACCAAAAAAGCCCGGGGACGTATCCGTTTTGTTTGTACTGATGGTCAATTAATTGATGACAAAATCATGCAAGCCATTCAAACCGGTGAAGGAATCCAATTCAACCTAACTTCCAATGCCTATGATGAAACCGGAGACTTGGTTTGTACTTTCGTTTTCAGATGGAGTATCAAGCTGAAAAACATGTAATTTTTTTAAAATTTCTGATATAAATTATACAGAGACAGATTTAAATTCTAATCAGTATAATTTCAAGAATAATTGTATTTTTGTAGCTTAATTAATTTAATAGTCAAAAATACATCACAATATGAGCATTCCCACTAAATATAATCCGAGTCAAGTAGAAGATAAATGGTATGAATACTGGATGAAAAACCGCTATTTTCATTCGGAACCCGATGAGAGAGAACCCTATACAATCGTGATTCCACCGCCCAATGTGACCGGTGTTTTACACATGGGACACATGCTCAACAACACTTTGCAAGATGTACTCATCAGACGGGCGCGTATGCTGGGAAAAAATGCTTGTTGGGTACCCGGCACCGACCATGCTTCCATAGCCACAGAAGCCAAAGTCGTTGCCAAACTCAAAGAACAAGGGATTGAGAAAGATGATTTAACACGCGAAGAATTTCTCAAACATGCTTGGGATTGGACTCATAAACACGGTGGCATCATACTCGAACAGCTTAAAAAACTCGGCGCTTCTTGTGACTGGGACCGCACTAAATTCACTTTAGATGATGATATGTCCGAAAGTGTTACCAAAGTTTTTGTCGACTTGTACAACAAAGGTAAAATATACCGTGGTTTTCGTATGGTCAACTGGGATCCGGTTGCTAAAACCACTATTTCAGATGAAGAAGTCAATTATACCGATGAGCAAGGACATCTGTATTATGTCAATTATCCGATAGTCGGCGAAAAAGATGCTTATATTCAAATAGCCACCACGCGTCCGGAAACCATATTGGGGGATACTGCTATTGCTGTTAGTCCTGAAAATGAAAAATACCAAAAATATATCGGAAAGAAAGCCATTGTACCCATTGCTAACAGGGAAATACCCATTATTGCCGATGATTATGTCGATCCGGAATTTGGAACCGGCGCCTTAAAAATCACACCGGCTCACGACCCCAATGATAAGGAAATAGGTGAACGCCACAATTTGGAAATTATCGATATATTTAATGAAGATGCCACGCTCAATGCGCACGGTTTACACTATGCAGGTAAAGACCGCGATGTGGTCAAAAAAGAAATAGTCGAAGAACTCAAAGAAAAAGGATTTTTAGACAAAATAGAAAAGCATATGCACCGTGTCGGTCGTAGCGAACGTACCAATGCGGTTATAGAACCGCGCTTATCACGTCAATGGTTTTTAAAAATGAAAGAGCTGGCACAACCGGCAATTGATGCGGTACGAAACGAAGAAGTCAAGCTCATTCCCAAAAAATTTGAAAACACCTATTTTCACTGGATGGACAATGTCCGGGACTGGAACATTTCGCGTCAATTGTGGTGGGGACATCGTATTCCGGCTTATTATTACGGCGAAGGAGAAAACGATTTTGTAGTAGCGGAAAACATTGAAGAAGCTTTAAAATTAGCCCGTCAAAAATCCGGTAATGCACAATTGCAATTAACCGATTTGAAACAAGATGAAGATGCTTTGGATACTTGGTTTTCGTCTTGGCTTTGGCCTATGAGTGTTTTTGATGGGATTCGCCATCCCGACAACAAAGATTTTAAATACTACTACCCTACCAACGACTTGGTAACCGCCCCTGAAATACTTTTCTTTTGGGTGGCTCGGATGATTATTGCCGGTTATGAATTTGCCGGTCAAAAACCTTTTGAAAATGTCTATCTAACGGGTATTGTTCGTGACAAACTCGGACGGAAAATGTCCAAATCATTGGGCAATTCGCCCGACCCGATTAAAATGATGCAAGAACATGGCGCCGACGCCGTACGTGTCGGTATGTTGTTGACATCACCCGCCGGAAATGACCTGCCGTTTGATATTGAGCTGGTTATGCAAGGACGTAATTTTGCCAATAAAATATGGAATGGTTTCCGTTTGATCAAATCTTGGGAAATTGACAA
>WFZY01000117.1 GCA_015489265.1 Flavobacteriaceae bacterium
GGTAAAACTGTTTTTGTCGCTGTTATAATCGGAACTTTCGAGCAATAAGCTTTCCGGAAACCGGTCACGTATCCGCAGATACACGCCTACGGGTGTGATTAAGTCGGCCGGCTTTTCAATAATTTTGGTTTGGTATTTCATGTAATTGATGAATTGGTTATTTGTTGATATGTTTATTTGGCTACAAAAAAAGCTTGCCGGATTCGGCAAGCTCTTTGAATATGTTATTATGCAAAACAGCAGCTTCCTTATCCGGTTATGGAACAGGTTAAACGCCACCAAAATTTTGCCATAAATAAGGTCATTTCTCTTTGTTTTTATGGGACAAATATATAAAATTTTGGAAATAAAAAGTAATTTTTTATTTTTTTCTCTTACAATTTTACTTTTTTAGACCCTTCGTATAACCGGTATTGTACTAAACGGGCTTCTAATTTTCCGTTAAAAAGCTTTATTTTTTTAGAAGGTCGCAAGCCGACAAATTTTAGCGCTTGCAGATTACCGATTAATAGCCAAGCTTCCGTTCCGGTATAATTTTGTTTGAGTGTGTCACCTATTTTCTTATAAAAATCTTGAACGTTAATAGGCAGGCGTTCGTCATAAGGCGGATTAAAAAGTAACATCAAATCTTGAATAGTACGTTCGGTATTAAAAAAATCAGTTTGATCGATTTGGATAAACTCATCTAAATTGGCATTTTTTACATTTTTCCGGGCTTTAGCAACTGCTGACGGTGCTTTGTCGTAACCGATCAATTTAATGTTAGAAGGCAATTCCTTAATTCTATTGATACTACTGTTTTTAATCAGTTCAAAAAGCGATTCATCATAATCAGACCAATTTTGAAACGCAAATTTTTGCCGATTGATAGCAGCGGGAATATGCATTTGTTGCATGGCTGCTTCTATTAATATGGTGCCTGAGCCGCACATTGGGTCTAACAAACTGTGCCGGGCTTGCCAACCGGATAAGCTGACGATACCGGCGGCTAAAACTTCGTTGAGCGGGGCAATATTGGTTTGTGTTCGATAGCCGCGTTTATGCAGCGGCTCTCCCGAACTGTCTAAAAGCACGTCGAGATGTTGGTCTTTGAAGTGTAAGACAATTCTGATATCGGGCTGTTTAAGATTGATATCCGGACGTTGTTTAAACCGGTTTCTAAATTGATCAACTATGGCATCTTTGGCTTTTAGGGCGATAAAATTGGTATTTTTAAAATATTTGGTCTGTCCGGTTACATCAATTCTAAATGTTTGTTGTGGTGACAGCCATTTTGACCAATCTATACCGGCAATGGCATGATAGAGTTGTGCCGCTTTGTAAATTTGATGAAAAGTTTGTATTTGCCGAAGGACTCTTAAAGCCGTATGTAAGTTGTAATTGGCTTTGTACACAAAACCCAAATCGCCTTCAAAATATACCGCTCTGTTACCGGTTTTGATATTTTTGGCACCTAATTGTTGCAGTTCATTGGCAAGTACTTGTTCTAATCCGTAAAAAGTAGTAGCGGTAAGTTTCAGGTCAGTCATAAAATTTTAAAATAGTTGTGTGATGGCATCCCAATTGTCTTTTAAAATTTTGATATAAAGTCCTAAAAAGATTAGAGTTACAATCAATTGCATACCGGTAGAAACCAAAAATCCGATTAAAGCGCCAAAAGCGGCTTTTAAAGCTTGTGCGGTATCATTATTTTTTAACAGTTCACCGACAAAGGCACCGGCGAAAGCGCCAACGATAATCCCCCCCGGAATAGGGACAAAAAATCCGGCAATCACACCGATGACCGCTCCAATTGTTCCATATTTACTGCCACCGAATTTTTTAGTGCCGACAGCCGGAATAATATAATCCAAAACAGTGATAATCAATACAATAAAAAAAGTTACGCCGATAAATGACCAATCATCGGGAATGACCTTAGCAAGTGTTGTAACCAATAAGCCCAACCAAGCCGTCAATGGTCCGGGTAATCCGGGTAGGACACATCCGATTAAACCGGCAATAATTAAAATAATCCCTAAAACGATCAAAAAAATATCCATAGAACAAGCTGTTTTTTAGAATGTATAAAAATAAGCAATTTTTTTGAATATTGTTAAAAAATTCCGGTTAAAGTATTTTTGCAAAAAGTCAAGCTATGGGTATATAAACTTCGACTTTTGTTCCGGCTGGTTGTTGGTCTTTATACAAGTCTATAAAATTGATTTTAAACTTATTTTTATAAGCTTGTGTATAGACTGCCAAACGCTCTTCGGTGATTTTAATTCCCATAGATTCCTTTTTCAATGACTTGTTTTTCTGGCGTTGAATGTCTTGGGCTTTTTTACGGCCAATACCATTGTCTTCTATTGAAATCTTGGTATAAGGCATTTTTTTGGATATATGCATTCGTAGCTTTTTTTCACCTTTTTTGGGTGCCAAGCCATGCCAAATGGCATTTTCGATTAAAGCTTGAAAAATCATGGGTGGTACCTTTATTTGGTTTATATCGAGATGTTCATCAATATCGACTTTAAAATCAATACTATGATTAAACCGTATATTTTCTACTTCTATGTACAATTTTATCAAATCAAGTTCGTCTTTTAATGAGGTTTCGGCAATTTTGGCATGGTTTAAAACCATTCTGATTAATTTAGCAAATTTTGTCAAATAAGTCACCGCCTGTTTTTGATCATTTTTGATGATAAACAACTTAATAGCATTAAGCGAATTGAATAAAAAATGCGGATTCATTTGGGCTTGGACCGCTTGTAGGCGTAATTGTAGGATTTGTTTTGAATAAGCAACTGCCAATTTATTTTGTTCGGCTATCCTTTTTTCTTGTTTGAGTGTGTTGATCAATGCTATTTTGTTGCTGACTTCTTCACCGAGTTTTTTAGTCAAATCGTCTTTGAGCGCCAAGTTTTTTTCGTGCTCTTTGATAATGAGAGTTTGCCACAAATTTTTTTCTTCCATGATTAGTTTTTGCTTATGTCCCAAACCCAAAGCAAAAAGAATCATTTCAAATGCCGTAGCGGCATAAAACAACACCCGGAAAGGTCTGCCGGTATAGGTCAGATAATGCGAATAACTCGTGACCAGCAAATAGGTTCCGGCACCAATCAACAGGTAATATTTAACTGCTGACCCCGAACGGTAAATTAAGTACAAAATATATAATGACAGGATAAAAATAATGGGTAAAAATCCAAAATTATAGCCATAATCCAAGACTTTTTTATTATTTGAAACTATGGCTATCAAAAGTAAAATACCTAGGATACTTAAACTGATTTTCAAAAAGATTTTTAAATACTGCGTAAATCTCGGGAAATACTGGTCTAAATCGACAAAAGTAACCGCAAAAAACATGTAAACAGTTGCATATAACCATTTTATGGGGTCGTATAAAAACTCAATATAAGGACGGTATGGCGCTGCTAAATCAGCCAATACAAAATGTGATGCTCTGTGAAATGTATAACCGAAAACCAAGAGTGCATACAAGGCGTAATATAAATAAGCATAGTCTTTATTTTGAAAATATAATAACAGATGATACAAGCCCAATGCCAACAAAAAACCGGAAATAAAAATAACAATTCCGTTTTCTTGCGGTTGTGATAAAACTTGCATCCAATTCCCTTGCATCATTTTAGTTATGAAATGTTTAGTGCATCAAAAACCTGTTTGCGATGTGTACGGGATATGGGAATGATACGATTGTTGCTTAAAATAATTTCGCCGGATCCTTGTTTTACCAGTTCTTTAATTTCATTCAGATTAACAATATAGGATTTATGAATGCGGATAAAATTATCTTCCGGTAAAATTTCTTCAATATGTTTGATGCTTTTAGAAACGAGATAATCTTCGCCATTGCGCATAAAAACCGTCGTATAACTACCATCTGATTTACAGTATAAAATATCATCGGGTTCAACCAAAACCACTTTGTTATTTAGGTTTAAAGGGATTTTTTTATGACGTTCCAAACCGGTTTTGACCAGTTTGTTTAAAACGGTTTCAATATTTTGTGTAACTTGATTGCTGCCTTGACGCGCTTTTACTTTTTCAATAGCTTGAATCAAATCATCCGGATCAACCGGTTTGAGCAAATAATCAATGGCATTGGCTTTAAAAGCTTGTATGGCATATTGGTTATATGCCGTTGTGATAATCAAATCAAAATTTCTATAGTCCAATAACTGCAGTAATTGAAAACCATCGATTTCGGGCATTTCAATATCTAAAAAAAGCAAATCCGGTTTTAAATAATTAATGCCACTGATCGCATCTTTAGGATTAGTGAACGTTTCAACGATTTTGACATCTTGGCTGAAATTTTCAATTTCCCATTGCAAACTTTCTATAGCGAGTTGTTCATCATCAACAATAACTGCTTTAATCATTTTAAGTTTGTTTTTTTTGTTGGCTTAAAAATACTAAAAATCTATAAAAAAATAACAAAATAATTCATAAATGGCATATTGTGTTTTATTAAACGCCTTTTTTTTAATATAAACTTTAAAAATCAAGTAAAAACGGAAAAAATGTCGTTTATGTCTGTTTTTTGACAGTTTATAGACTGATTTTAAC
>WFZY01000118.1 GCA_015489265.1 Flavobacteriaceae bacterium
AAAAACAGGATTGAGAAATATCATATTATTGATGAAAAATTAGATGAAATAGCCAACTTGCAAAATCAGCTAAATAATATGAAAAATGAACTGGCAAATACTGCACGTAAAGCATTTTTTGAAAAACTGTATCATAAGCTAAACGAAAATTTTCCGGGTTGGGAATACAGATCGGCTGTTATCAATCCCGTATCATCGTTTGATGAAGCTTTTGATCGTCCTTATTTTGGTATGGCTTATAACCCAAAAGAATCGCCGGCAATTAAAAAAATTGGAGATAAAGAATTGGTTTTGTCTATAGAATTACAAAATGATAAAGGCGGTTGGAAAAGTTTTTTATGTGGCATATTTACCTATAACGACCCAACAATACAAAAAGAAATAGCGAAATTTTTTGATGAATACGGATTAAACAGAGAAACGACTGATTATTGGGTCTATTTACATCGAAATTCATATGTGTTTGATGACGCCAACATTGGTTTTAACGTTAACGACCCCAAATGGGACAATTATTTCATAGAACAAACCGATAAAGTTGTTGATGTATTTTACGACCAAGTCGTCAAAGTTTTAGATGCGTGGAAAAAATATGTGCAACAAAGCTAAACCTGTCAGGTTTGCAAAACCTGATAGGTCTTAATAATATAAAAAAATTAACCTAACCTAAAACCAAAATAACTATGCAAAAATCAAGTATTACGGATTTGCCCAAAAAAGCCAATCAAAAAGATGTGTTCGGAATTACCCCTTTTGAACAAGGGCTTATTCAATTTATTCAAAACAGCAATACACCCATTACCATTGCCTTGCAAGGGGAATGGGGAAGTGGTAAGACGTCTTTGATGAATAGTTTGAAAAACAATCTCTGTGAAGGAGAGCAAGCAGTATTTTTTGATATTTGGCTTAATACTTGGGAATATTCTTTGATGAAAGACGCTCAATCTACCTTAATGGGCATCATTTCCGATTTGATTAAAAAAGTCAGCCGCTTAGCAGAAGTTGATGAAAAGCAAACATCTAAAATGCTTAAAAAAATATGGGGTGGCGTTAAAACAGCCGGCAAAGTAGTTGCCAAAAATGCAGCAGATAAAGTAGTAGATGGTGCCGGCAATCTTATAGACTATTTTGATGCCAATGAATCGCATGCCGGTATTGGCGAAGTCAGAGATGAATTGGAAAATATTATTGCACAACTCATTCAAAAGAAAAACAAAAAAGGCGTCATCTTCTTTATCGATGATTTAGACCGAATAGATCCACCTGTTGCAGTGGAATTATTAGAATTGCTCAAAAACATTTTTACCATTGAAAATGCCGTTTTTGTCTTGGCAATTGACTACGATGTTGTTGTCAAAGGTTTGGAACCTAAATTCGGTAAATTGACAGCCCAAAATGAAAGAGAATTTCGCTCGTTTTTTGATAAAATTATTCAAGTGCCTTTTGCCATGCCGGTTAGTAATTATAGTATCAAAGAGTTTGTTAAAGACAGTTTGATACAAATTAATTATATTTCGCAAGACCAAGCCCAAAAAGAAGGTTTAATCAATGATTTTTCAGAAATAGCAAGTTTTACATTGGGGACTAATCCACGGGCATTAAAACGCTTGATGAATTCTTTGTCACTTATCAATTATATCAATAATGCTAAAAGTGAACAGGAAGACGGTTTAAAAGACGATTTGGATTTATTGCTCAATTTTGCTTTGGTCAGTATCCAAATTGCATATCCGGCAGTTTACCGTTTATTGTCAAAACATCCCGGCTTCGATAAATGGGATAATAAAACGGCTTTGTCTTTAAATCTTAAAGAATTAGATGCCCATAGCATTGAAAAACTCAATACGATGGTAGAATTTGATGAAGAATGGGAACAAGTTTTATACCGGCTTTGTGAAACCGATTTTTATCTTAAAAAAAGAGCCATTTATATTTCACGATTACTCAATAAAATGAGAGATTTAATCACCGAGAAAGAAGAAAATGTGGAAGATGTAATTTCTGCTATTATTTCTCTGTCATCTGTTACCGGTATTGATAACGAAACAGAAGTAACAGAAATTAATTATCATAGAGGAGGCTTGTTAAAAAATTTCAGATGGCAATTAATAGAAAAATTGAAACAAAAATTGCCTGAACATAAAGAAAACATATATCAAGTTGGTAGTCGTGTTGTTACTAATTTGAAAATTAATGTTATTAAAGATCATTTTGTATTTAGTTCCTTCCCGCACCAAGGAAGTATCCTATTATTAATTGATTTATACCAATGGGGATTTACACCGATTATTTCCAAAAATTTCGATGCTGATGCCGAAAAAGCAGGCATTAACCAAGATTTACAAAATATTTATCAAAAAATTGAAACTGTTTTGGCCAACTTACCCGAAAATTTTTCAAAAAAACCGGAAATACATGTACCGAGATGGGATGGGAATTATGTGGTTCAGGTTCGCAATATTTTAAGACTGAAAAAACCTGAAGAAGTCACAGAATATGTAGATAACATGGCTGATTATATAGTAGAAATGATAAAAATTTGGCCGGAAATGGAAGTTCTTGCCAAAAAATATCATGAGTTTTATCAATAAAATTTAAAACAAAAAAGGTTCTATATCGATTAAGGTGGGTAATATATAATATCTCAAATAATAATGTCACCCCTTAGGGGTTTTAATGATTCTGTTTTTATGGTTTATTACAATAATATCAGCCCTTCGGGCTTCATATATAAAGAAAGCCCCGTAGGGGTGATATATTTATAGATAAAACCATAAAAAACACAAAATTGAACCCCGTAGGGGTGATATATTTATAGTAAATTTATGACATTAAAAACATAAACCCCGTAGGGGTGAAATTATTTGAAAAGACAATCGATGCGATTTGATTCTTGAGCTTAATTTATTATTACCCACACAAAACAACATAGACCCACAAAAAATCAATAAATATGAAAAATTATCAATGTAAAAAATGCGGAACACTGATTCAAAGTAATAGCAGACCGCATACCAATGGCTGTCCGTCCGGATCTTTCCATAGTTGGGTTGATTTAGGAAAAACGGGAGATTATGTTTATGCTTGTAAAGCTTGTAATACTGTTGTAAATGCCCAAAGTCATCCCAATAGTTCCGGTTGTCTTAAAGGTGGCTTTCATAAATGGTACAAATTAGGCAAAACCGGCAATGATACTTATCAATGCGAACATTGCGGAATAGTCGTAAAAACTAATGGAAGACCAAGTTCATCATATTGTTCGGCAGCTTCGTTTCACCGGTGGAATAAGTTGAGTTAAACAACAGA
>WFZY01000119.1 GCA_015489265.1 Flavobacteriaceae bacterium
AATAAAATAGCATTAAATCTATTGAAAAATGAGAAAACAGCCAAGTTAGGTGTCAAAGGAAAAAGGCTTAAAGCAGGTTGGGATAATCAATATTTGCTTAAAGTGTTAAATTTATGATGCGTTTGCCCTGTTTGGTATTTCATGGAAAGTGAAATGTTTTAAATCAAATCCTTTAAAAACTGTAATATTGTTACATCATATCAAATGAATTACGCATTTTAATAAATGAAACAGTCGTTTTAAGCAATCTTTATTGTTTTGATTTGACTTCCCCTGTAGTTTTGTGAGCATAATAATTCAAAACTATATATTATGAAAACAAAACTATTTTTTGCTTTAAGTTTCATCTTTTGGTATGGACAGATTTTCTCACAATCTTATCCGATTGTTGATAGAATTGTTCATTTTGACCAATTTGTCAAGTATTTACAAAACAGACAACCCAATACAGCTACTATCCGGTTAGATAGTATCAGAAGTAATAATTATGATGCGGTTAATAGTGTCTTTACTTTAAATTCATTACAATTATTTGCATTTGATAGCAATAATATGAATACGGAAGATTCCTATAATTCATGGGATGCGAGTAATAGTGTCCTTATGCAACAAGGGAAGACGGAATATACGTATACCGGTACGGGGGCGATTGCCGAAATGACCTATTATTATTTCGATTTTAACCAGAATGCGCTTGTGCCAAGTCAAAAAACAACATACACTTATAATACTTCCGGACAACTCATTGCAATGGTCATGCAACAATACGACATACCGAGTTCTCAATTTGTAAACCAACAAAAGGAAGTTTATACTTATGCACAAACTACCGATGCCAAACCAAATTTCGTTCAGATTTATCAGTGGGATACCGTTAATACTTCATGGGGGGATTATCAACGGGCTAATATTACCTATAATAGCAATTTTCAATTTACCGACATAGTAATGGAAACCAAAGATAATTTGAACAATACTTGGGTCAATAGTCAACATTTTACCAGAAGTTATGATGCAAATTTTCGTTTGATAGAATACATTATTCAACAATGGCAAGGTAATGCTTGGATTAATTACAGTAAAAAAGCAGTTTCATATACACCTATGGGCAGTTATGATGAAATTATTGTTGAAAATTTTTCTTGGGATACCCCAAACAGTTCTTGGTCAATCAATGGCAAACAAGTAAAACAGGTTGATACGAATGGTAATATGATGCAAGCCGAATATTTTTATTGGGATAGTGCCAGCAGCCAATTGGTTGGCTCAACAAAAATAGTATATACTTATAATGCCAACGATATTGAAGCGACATTCTTTTCTTGGGATAGTCAAACACAAGATTGGAAAACGGATAATTTGCAAAAAGATTTATATACTTACGACATGTCTATAACGAAAAACGATTTGATTTTACCTTATACTTATAGTGGAAATACTTCATTATCAAATAGTTTGTTTGCTTCCGGCATCCCCGGTTTTGATAATTTAAACCATAAATTACTAACCAAAGAATCATTTTACAGAGCAACGGTTTCAGACCCTTGGGTACCGACCTTTAAACAAACCTATTTGTATACCGATACAGCAGCCGGTATAGATGACAACCGTCAAATTACAGCTAAAGTATTTCCCAATCCGTTTAGTGATAACATTCGATTTGAAGTAGCTTCAGATACATATTCTATAAATGTTTATGATTTAAATGGCAGACTTCTTTATGCAGCTGAACTAAATAGTCATGCATCGGTAAACTTGTCTTTCTTAAATAAAGGTGTATATATCTACAAAATCCAAACCGGTAAAGGTGTCGCATCTGGACAAATTGTTAAGAAATAAATTTTTTGTTTGTGTTGTATTTAAGTTTATGCTTTTGTTTTAATTAGCGTTGCTAAAAAACCGGATTTTAATTGTGTTAAAATCCGGTTTTTCATTTTAAGTAGTAAGATATTTTTGTAAATTTGATACGCATTCCAAAAAGAATTAATAATGAAATATAATTATAAAAAGACCGATATATCTTACCGCGAGCGTGGCGAAGGTCCGGTCGTGATTTTAGTACACGGATTTTTAGAAAATCAAAAAATGTGGAACGATGTGGTCGATGTATTGAAAGACACTCATCAAGTTTATACGCTGGATTTATTGGGTCATGGTGACAGTGACGGTTTATGTGACATTCACACTATGGAACAACAAGCCATGCTTATCAATGATTTGATGCAGCGGCAAAAAATCATAAAAGCCACACTTATCGGGCATAGTATGGGGGGATATGTAAGTTTGGCATTTGCCGAAATGTTTCCCGAAAAATTAACCGGTTTGGGTTTGCTAAATTCGCATCCGTTTGCTGATAATATTGAAAAACAAGAAGCGCGTGAACGGGCTATCAAAACCGTAAAGCGGCATTATGAAGCTTATGTCAAAGCGGCAATCCCCAGTTTTTTTGCACCCGATAATCGTGAAAAATATCGTAGTGAAATTGCTAAACTGGTACAAGAAGCATTGAAAATGACCCCTGAAAACATTATAGCGGCACTAAAAGGCATGAAACTGCGTAAAGACCGTTCCGATTTGTTTTGCAAACGGCAACGTTTCCCAAAATTATGGATAACCGGCAAAAAAGATCCGTTAATCGATTTGGAAAGAATTAGAGATTTGGCAGCACATTGTAAAGGAACCGATTATATTGAATTAGGTGAAGGGCATATGTCATACGTGGAAAATAAAACCGAAATGCCGGCAGTCATTAAAAGATTCTTGCAACGCAATGATTTATAATGGGGATTATTGACAGCTCGATATCGATTTAAGTTGGTAGCACATATTATATCTTAAACAATAATGTCATTCCGAAATCAGTCGGGATTTAAAGGTTCTATTCCTATATCGTTGTATTATAATAATGTCAGCCCTTCAGGCTTATTTAATAAAGAACCCCGTGGGGGTGACATATTTATAGTAAATTAATGATGTCGAAAACATAAACCCCGTAGGGGTGAAATTATTATAAAAAAATACCACTAAGTTTGAATAAATTATCCATACAAAACATTATAGAACTTATTTACTTCAAGATTCTCTGATTTTTTTCAAAACCTGAATGCGGTTTTTGACATCTAATTTCAAATAAATATTTTTGATATGACTTTTGACCGTATTTTTGGAAATGAACATCTTTTCAGCGATTTGCTCGTTGGTATATCCTTCAGCAATCAGTTTTAAAACGTCAATTTCACGTTTGGTTAAGTCCATTTCTCTGAGTTTGGCATCAAGGTCAATTTCTGCATGTCCATTGTGTTGCATCTGCTGTTCTAAATCTTTGATTTTCAATACATAATTTTGAATTTCCGAATTTTTTTGTTCTAATTCCAAGTCTTTGTTTTTACGCCGTAAACTAAAGAACAGATAAAGAAAAGTCAGCATAACCAGACTAAAAATTGCAATACCGATCATCAACCAAAAATTTCGGATTGATGCTTTTTTTTCTTGTGCTTTTTCATAAGCCAGTTGTTTTATTTTTTCGTCTTTTTCTTTGGTTTCATACAAAATCTGGTTACTGATAATACTGTTTTTGGCACTAACATTAACAATACTGTCGTGAAATTTTTTGGCTAAAATATGAGCAGATAAAGCACGTTTATAGTCTTTAAGTGATGAAAAATATTGCACCAAAGCATCGTAACCCAGCGAGATATTTTCTTTGGATTTAATAGATTTGGCAATCTGTAATCCTTTATCAATATCTTGTTTTGCCGGTATGTATTTTTTAAAAGCCAATTTGGATAAGCCGCGGTTGATATAAGAATTGGCAACATAACGTTTGATATTTTGTTTTTCAAGTACCGGAATGGCCAAATCATAATAGTAAATAGCTTTGACCAAATCGCCGTTGTTTTTATACAAGTAGCCCAATAGGTTGTATTCAATGCCGGGTTCTCTGCGACGATAGATGGTTTTGGCAATAGCCAAAGACTTTTTTAAATAATATTCGGCACTATCATATTGCTTGGTATAAATATATGCTTCGCCAATATTTGCAAAATTGTATTCTTGCCCTTTCAGATTCTTATTTTTGAGTTCAATAGCCAATGATTTTTTAAAATAGTAGAGTGCTTTTTTATATGCTTCGGTATTGACAAACACATTCCCAATACCATTAAAGATACGAGCCATTTGCGGTTCATTGTGACTTTTTTTAGCCAAATCAAGCCCTTGCAAATAATATTTGTAGGCGGTTTTGTCATCATTGAGTTTTCTTAAAGAAGCCCCCAGATTGTTTAATACAATCATTTTCAACATAGTATCTTTGCTATTTTCTAAAAATCCCAAAGCCCGCTTGTAATATTCCACCGATTTCAAAAAACGATTGTTTCGCCTGGACATATATCCTTTGGCGTTATATGCTTTGGCAATACCATTGATATCATAAATTTTTTCAGCGGTTTCAAGCGCTTTTTCAACAAAATCAGGACGGGTATATTTTGATAATTTATTCAGCTGAATCAGAGTATCTACTTTTTGCGACGTATCAGACATGGTCAGTATGTCAGCATAAATACTATCTAAATCTTTAGATTGGCTATTTGCTAAATAAAAAATCCAAAAGAAGTATATAAAAAAAATCTTTTTTTGCCGAATCATTATAAATGTGTTGCTCGTTCAAAGTTAAAAAAAAATATCAATCACACAATTTTTTATGCTATCTTTATAAAACTTTTGTGATGTCAAGATGAATACCGATTTATTAAAAAAAGAAGTTTATTACAAAGCCGTCCGGTCAAGCAAACCCGGCGGACAACATGTCAATAAAGTATCGAGCAGTGTGCGACTGTTCTTTGATTTGTCGCAGTCTAAAGCTCTAAATCCTTACGAAAAAGAATTGTTGCTACGCAAATTGCAACATAGATTGACCAAAGACGGTATTCTGACGCTTAGGGTTGAAACGTCTCGCAGTCAGCATTTTAATAAAAAATCGGCTTGGCAACAATTGATATTATTGCTTGAAAAATCTTTAAAACAACCCAAAAAACGCCTTAAAACCAAACCCAAAAAATCTGCAGTTTTAAAACGCTTACAAAGCAAAAAACAGCACAGCATCAAAAAACAAAACCGGCGTAAAGATTTTTTGTAATGATTTTATTTTTTTGGCGATTTTGAATTGGTATTGTATGAACTTATATGATTTATATGATTCAAAAAAAAACTCATTTCCTCAAAACTTATAAACAATCAGGTTATGCGCACTGTCATAAACCAATAAGTAACGTCCTTGTTTACCGGACTTAAAATCCAAAATTTGTTGTCCGATAATCGGGAAATTTTGCAGGGGCTTGCCGGTTTTGTCAAAAGCATAGATTTTATTGTTATCGGTGTTGGCAATAAAGATAATAATTTGTTTGCCGGATTTATAAATATGCG
>WFZY01000120.1 GCA_015489265.1 Flavobacteriaceae bacterium
AAATAAACACGAATATATGACAAAAACCGTAAAGACAGATACTTTAATTGATAAAATTATTGAAGGCATAGAAGAAGTTAAAGGACAAAATACTACTATCATTGATCTGCGAAATATAGATAATGCCGTGGCTAAATATTTTATCATAGCCGACGGTACTTCAAATACCCAAGTAAATGCTATAGCGGATTCCATTAAAAAAACCGTAAGTAAATCACTGCAACAAAAGCCATGGCATGTTGAAGGTGAAGAAAATTCTGAGTGGATTTTAATGGATTATATCGATGTTGTGGCGCATATCATGCAAAAACCCGTTCGTGAATATTACAATTTGGAAGAACTTTGGGGCGATGCCAAAGTAATGAGTTTAAAAAATGAATCTTAAAATGATTAAAACCTTATGAGTAAACAAAATAAAAATACCGGACCTAGCAAAAATAAACCGACCAATAATAAATCACCCTTTAAATTTAATGTCTTTTGGATTTACATGGCAATTTCCATCGTTATCTTTATGGTGATGATGAATGGTAACAGTAGTAAGGATGATAATGTATTGAGTTACAATAAGTTTGAAGACATGCTAGACCACGGCAAGATAAAAGAAGTCGTGATAGAAAACAAGCATATAGCCAATGTTTTTGTAACGGATAAAGCCAAGGAAGACAACAAACCGAAAAGCAAAGGTTTTTTCTCATCACCGGTTGCCCCTGATTATGTCGTTGAAATCGGAGATTTAAAACTTTTTGAAGAAAAACTCGATAAAGCCAAAGCCAAAGGCATTCCTGTAGAATACCGTTTTAAAACAACCACCGATTATTTTATGGGTTTTTTGATGAATGTGTTGCCATGGGTTTTAATCATTGGCTTTTGGTTGTATATGATGCGTCGTATGTCGGGGGCAGCCGGTGGTGGTAGCGCCGGCGGTGGTGGCGGTATTTTCAGTATCGGCAAGTCACGAGCCGAACTTTATGATGCCAAAAAACAAGAAAAAACGACCTTTAAAGATGTTGCCGGATTAGAAGGTGCCAAAGAAGAAGTCAAAGAAATCGTTGATTTTTTAAAGAATACCGAAAAATATACCAAATTAGGTGGTAAAATTCCCAAAGGTGTTTTATTAGTTGGACCTCCCGGAACCGGTAAAACATTGTTGGCAAAAGCCGTAGCAGGCGAAGCCAAAGTACCGTTTTTCTCTTTGTCAGGTTCAGATTTTGTTGAAATGTTTGTAGGGGTTGGTGCCTCGCGTGTTCGCGATTTGTTTAAAAAAGCCAAAGAAAAATCGCCGTCCATTATATTTATAGATGAAATAGATGCGATAGGACGCGCGCGCGGTAAAAACAATTTTACCGGTAGTAATGACGAACGCGAAAATACTTTGAATCAATTATTAACCGAAATGGACGGTTTTGGATCTAAAGATAATGTTATCGTTATCGGTGCTACTAACCGTGCTGATGTATTAGATAAAGCGCTGTTGCGTGCCGGACGGTTTGACAGACAAATTTTTGTTGACTTGCCGGATTTGAATGAGCGTAAAGAAATATTTGAAGTGCATTTGAAGCCATTAAAATTGGCAGATGATGTCGATGTAGATTTTTTAGCCAAGCAAACCCCCGGATTTTCAGGTGCTGATATTGCCAATGTTTGTAACGAAGCCGCTTTAATTGCTGCCAGAAAAAATAAAGATAAGGTGGATAGGCAAGATTTTCTTGATGCGGTTGACCGTATTATCGGTGGCTTGGAAAAGAAAAACAAAGTCATCAAACCCGAAGAGAAAAAACGGGTAGCGCATCACGAAGCCGGACATGCTACTGCCAGTTGGTTGCTCGAACATGCGCATCCTTTGGTAAAAGTTACCATAGTTCCACGTGGACAATCTCTCGGTGCTGCTTGGTATCTGCCCGAAGAACGGGTCTTGGTTGAAAAAGAACACATGCTCGATGAAATGGCGGCAACTCTTGCCGGACGGGCAGCTGAAGAAGTTGTATTCGGTAATATTTCTACAGGTGCTCTTAATGATTTGGAAAAAGTCACCAAACAAGCCCGTGCCATGGTAACTGTTTACGGATTAAATGATAAAATAGGTAATTTGACTTATTACGATTCATCGGGTCAAGAGTATGGTTTTACCAAGCCATACAGTGAAAAAACCGCTGAAATCATTGATGAAGAAATTTCGAAACTCATCGAAGAACAGTATCAACGGGTTAAAAATTTATTAGAAAAAAATAAAGATAAGTTGGTCAAACTAGCCCAAC
Source organism: Flavobacteriaceae bacterium (assembly GCA_015489265.1). Lineage (GTDB taxonomy): Bacteria > Bacteroidota > Bacteroidia > Flavobacteriales > Flavobacteriaceae > WGBX01. The sequence continues at coordinate 2,259 of WFZY01000120.1, forward strand.
GTTTATTAGAAAAAGAAGTGATTTTTAAAGAAGATTTGGAAGAAATTCTCGGAAAAAGACCTTTTAGTGAGTCCTCTGATGAAAATGTGATGTCAAAATCATCAGAAAAAAATAAGGAAAAACAAATAACAAACGATACGTCGGAATCTGTCAAAAAATAGTTTAATATCTAAAATAATATAAAAAAGCTTGGCAAATTATTTGTCAAGCTTTTTTATTTAAAGTAGTCGCTTAAAATTATCAATAGTTTTTAGCTTTAAGTTTTCCTTGCCATAATAGTAAAGCATTTTGTAACAAGGCATGCATTTCATCTTCCCCGGGATAGATATAAACCTGCGCAATAAAATCTACACGTTTTTTTATGCTGTCTGTAATTAATGACGAGTAAGCCAAGCCACCAGTTAAGATAATAGCATCGACTTGTCCTTTTAAGACTGTAGCCATCTCCCCGATACTTTTAGATACTTGATAAGAAAGTGCATCTAATATTTTTTGACTTTCAGGATTAAGATTTTTTTCAATTTCTTCTAAATTATTGGTTCCGAGATACGATACCACACCGCCTTGTCCGGTAATCATTTTGAGCATAGCTTCTTGGGTATATTTACCCGAAAATGCCATTCTGACTAAATCACCGGCAGGTAAAGTGCCACTACGTTCCGGCGAAAAGGGACCTTCCCCATCTAAAGCTTGGTTGACATCAATCACTTTACCTTGCTTGTGGGCACCGACCGAAATACCACCACCCATATGTGCAACGATAAGGTTAAGCCGGTTGTAATCTTGTTGTGTTTCACCGGCAAATTTTCTGCCTACGGCTTTATGATTTAAAGCATGAAAAACTGATTTTCGGGTAAACAAACGATGTCCGCTGTATTTGGCTATATCTTGCATTTCATCTACCACCACCGGATCGGCAATATAAACAGGTACTTTCGATTTTCCCAATTGATACCCGATTGCTGCCGCTAAATTACTTGCATGTTGTTTAGATGCATGTTCTAAATCATGTAACATTTGCTTATTTACTTTGTAAACACCGGATGCAACCGGTTTAATCAAACCGCCCCTTGCCATAATCAAATTAAATTTATCCGGATTAATTCCTTGACTCTTGAAGGTATTTAAAATTATATTTAAACGGTATTTGACCTGTTCTTCAAAATTTTTTAACCGGTTTAATTGGGTTTCAGAATGTGAAATTTTTTCTTTAAACAACAATTCTTGTCCTTTAAAAACTGCAATTTTGGTAGA
>WFZY01000121.1 GCA_015489265.1 Flavobacteriaceae bacterium
AAACCGATTTTTTGCAATATCCTTATAAACATATCGTCTTAAAAGGTAAAAAACGTAAAGCCGGCTTGGCGATTTTTTCAAAATATAAAATCATCAATCAAGGCAATTTGAATTTTCAAGACACTTACAACAATGCTATTTGGGCGGATATCGTCATTAAAAAAGATACTTTGCGCGTGTATAATGTGCATCTGCAATCTTATAAAATTGTCAATCCCGAAAATTTGGTCGAGCAGAATAAGATAAAAGTCAGTAATAAATTGCAAAAAGTTTTTAAACGGCAATACCGGCAAGCCGAGCGTATTGCCGGGCATGCCGAGAAAAGTCCGTATCCGGTAGTGATTGCCGGTGATTTTAACAATACGGCTTTTTCGGCGCCCTACCGTATTTTAAAGAAAAATAAAACGGACGCCTTTGTAGAAGCCGGTGAAGGTTACGGTATGACTTGGCGCTATAAATGGGTGCCGTTACGCATTGATTTTATCCTGCCGGATGACAAAAAATTGCAAGTTTTACAATTTGAAACTTTAAACCATATCAAGTATTCCGATCATTTTCCGATTAAAGCTTTGTTGAAGTTCAGAGAACAATAAATGAGGAATTGAGGATTTATGCTACATCACCGGTTACTTTGCACTTTAATGAATACTTATTGTTTCAAATAAAATTGCTGTTATTAAATTGAGGAAATGATGATTTCTTCTGCTTCATAGTTTATTTTTTACTTTGATGATTGTTTATTACTTCATATTATATTTCTGCTTTTAATTTGAGGAAATGAGGAATTTATATTACTTCGTTGACTATTTTGTTCTTTTATGATTCTTTATTACTTCGTACTTTAATACTGCTTATAATTTGAGGAAATGAGGAATTAAGGAAATGAGGAATTGAGGAAATGAGGATTTCTTAGTACCAAGTAGAAAGTAGAAATGGAAAGTGCGCTTTTTGTATTTCGCATAATATTTGGACTTTAATTGTTATTTTTTATTCTAATTTTATGTCTTACATCACATTTAAGAAATCTAACTTCTAAAATCTAATTTTACCATGAGGAAATGAGAATTGGGGCATCGAGTGATTTTTGTGACACAGGAACAAAAATTGTATCGAGATGAGGAATTAAGGCGCGGGACATCGAATGAATTTTATGACGTGATTTTTTAACATTTATCAGCTATTTTAATGTCGCTTTTATCGTATTTTTGCCTAAAACCAGTCATATGAAAATATCCGGAATCCTTATTGCCGGTGGTAAAAGTAAACGCATGGGCACAGACAAAAGCTTGTTGACCTACGGGCAGCAAAGTTTTATGGAACGGGCAGTGAATTTACTACGACAATTTACCGATGACTTGCTCATCAGTTCCAATACGGATTATCGGGATTTTCCTTATAAATTTGTTTCAGACAACATACCAAATACAGGTCCTATCGGTGGACTTTATGCTTGCTTACCCCTAATCAAACACGATAGCGCTTTGGTTATGCCGGTGGATATGCCTTTACTGACAACCGAAGTGTTTTCATATCTTTTAAGACAAGCGGATTTTAGCAAGACCGTTAATATTTTTAAAGCCAATGACCGTATGCAAATGCTTACCGGACTATATCACAAAGATTTGATGCCGGTTTTAAAACAACAAATAGGTGCCGGTGATTATAAACTGCAAAATTTATTAAAAAAAACATCACATCATATCATTGATGCCGGTGATTTTTCATCACAATTTATCAATATCAACACCCCCGAATCGCTTCAAAAACTACAAGAAAGAAATGGATAACAATCAGCAGGATATATGGTTAAAAGCAGCTGTCATAGGCAGTATTTGGGCGAGTTTTGAAATTATTTTCGGTGGATTTTTTCATAGTTTACGTTTGCCTTTTGCAGGCACTTTTTTGACTTTTTCGTCTATCATCTTACTTATCGCCTTTTCATATAAGTGGCAAGGTAAAAACCTGTATTTCAAAGCCGGTATTATTGCCGCTTTGATGCGCTCATTGATGCCCACTTCGGTTATTCTCGGTCCATTAATCGGAATATTGATAGAAGCCGCATTGTTTCAATTGGCAATTAATCTATTCGGACGTAATTTTTTGAGTTTTGCCATAGCCGGCATTTTGGCTATGTTTAGTGCCATCATTCATAAAATTGTAAGCATCATTTTGATTTATGGATTTGATATTGTCAAGATTTTAGAAAATTTATATCACGTTTTCTTACATACCACACATCTCAAATTACCTGTCAATCAACTATTTATACTGATAAGCATTACTTATGTTATTTTGGGATTAGCTGCGGCTTTTACCGGGCAATTAGTCGGTAAGAAAATACAACAAACAACTCATAATCAGCCACTTGAAATAGAACAATGGCAATTGAAAAACGATTTATTTGATATTGACAAATTTAGGTATCAAACCAAATACTTATTTATACATATAATTATATTGGTGTTATTTCTTATCGGTTTGGAATGGTATCCGTTGTCTTATATCATTATTCCGATTGCCTTATATTTGGGCTTTATTTTTAAGCGTTACGGTAAATCGCTTCGACGCTTGTCAAAACCTTTGTTTTGGTTACAATTAGTCGTCATTGTATTAATGGCGGTATGGCTGTGGCAAGATAAAACGGAAGGTTTGCTCGTCGGAATCAAAATGATTTTACGGGCTATTTTGGTTGTATCAAGCTTTACGGCCATCAGTGTCGAACTGAAAAATCCTTTGGTTAAAGCCCTACTTTACAAAAAGGGCTATTCGCAATTGTATGCCACTTTAGGATTGGCAACTTCGGCAGTGCCTTATATTTTAAAACATATTTCCGTTGAACGCAAAATGCTTTTTAAACCCTTACAAGTATTGCAAAAAGCCATCGGTTTATCAGATATTTTGTTACAAGAATTTAAAGACCAAATTTTTCAGCGTAATAAAATCTTTATTATTTCCGGTGAAACACGGAGTGGTAAAACGACTTTTTTGAAACAAATTATCAATAGTCTAAATCAAAATGCCCCGCAATTAACAGTAGGTGGCATCATAGCTCATGGAACAGATTTTCAGGGCGAACGCTTTGGGTTTAGTATTGAAAATATTAGAACAGGCGACAAACAATACCTTTGCAGTCGTGAAAAAATAAATGATGATGATATTAAAACAGGACGTTTCTATTTTTCAAAATCCGGATTTGAATTTGGCAATAATGCCATTTTAAATGAATTAGAAAATTTGGATATTCTGGTGATTGATGAAGTCGGTTACCTGGAAATCAAAGGTATGGGTTGGTTTGAAGCTATTGAAAAAGCCATGAACAAGCCCGGCTTGGATATGATTTTTGTGGTGCGCAAACGCATCTTGGAAGAAGTGCTAAATTTATGGCAAAACAAACATTTTATCGTTGTGGATATTACTAAAAATAAACCGGATATTGTAATTAATGAGCTTTATAAGTCAAAATCTTCGTAAAAATTTGTAACTTTAAAGCGTTTTCCAAAAAACTATTTTGGATTAAATTTAAAATTTATTGAAAAGTACTAAAATACATATACTTATGAAAACTTTGTTAATTTATACGCTTATCTTAAGTTTAAACTACTCTTGTGGCAACACCAAAACCACCGGAAATCAAAGAACTGTTCAAAATCATTCAACAGCTACTGCTGTGTCAAAAACAAATGATACCAACCAAAAAAATGTATCCGGACAAAATGTTAAAAAATATGGTTTTCAATTTAGCATCCCCGAAAATTGGCAAGCTCAAACAACAGACTTTAAGACAACCGATTTAAAGGGACAGGTTAAAACTATTGAAACGGATTATACCGATACCAATACCCAAAGCCGGATTAAATTGATTTATCATCCCGGTGAAGCCGGCATGACCTTATATAACTATTATACAAAAAATGCTTCTATCAAAAAACAGAAAGTCACCATAGACCGGCAAGAAGGGTTTATGATAGATAATCAATTAACCCGCGACGGTAAAGGACATATTTTGCCGGAACCCTATATCAGACATAAAATATATGTCCTATCACCTAATCATAAAGGATTGTTGGAAATTGTATATGATTTGCCTAAAAACAATCCCAAAGCAAAATCAATATATGAGCATTTTGTACAGCAAATTAAAACAGTTGAATAAAAGGTAGTAGATTAAAAACGTTTTCACATGAAAAAAATTTATACATTATTTTGGTTTCTTTCGACACAAATTATTGCTGCCCAAACGATACTGGGCATCGATGTATCACATCATCAAGGCAATATCAACTGGCAATTGGTTGCCAATGACGGTAAAGTGTTTGCTTACTGTAAAGCCACCGAAGGCATGACGTATCATGACCCGAATTTTACCACTTATATGACAGCAGGCAGTAATGCCGGTATAGTGATGGGCGCTTACCATTTTGCCCGCCCCGATAATAATACGGCACTGCAAGATGCCAATAATTTTATCAATACGGCTTCAAGCTATATAGGCAACGGATTTTTACCACCGGTTTTAGATTTGGAAGACCCGAATTCGTCAACACATTTAGACCAAATTTATACGTCGTCACAGCTGACTTCATGGGTGCAAACTTGGCTTGA
>WFZY01000122.1 GCA_015489265.1 Flavobacteriaceae bacterium
CATTCCAACCATTGGGTGTGGCATCACCAACCAATCCCCATAAATCGGCAGTATCAATGCTATAAGTGCCGCGTTTGGGGTCAAAGGTAACGATATAATGTCCGGCAGTAACGGCAATATTATCACCACCGGCTTCCAAAGTGCCATCGGCGCCTGTATCGCCATAATTGACTGTCCAGTCATTGTTTAAACGGAATTTGATTTCACCGGTTGTCAGGGTAACGGCGGCTTTCCAGTCGTCATTATACGGATTGTAAGTAAAAGGCAAATCCGGTCCGTTCCAACCGTTGGGCGTAGCACTACCGACTATGCCCCAGGTGTATGGTTCTATTGTATAAGTCATTCCGGTCAAATCAATCGTGATTTTGTAAGTTCCGGCAGTTACCGGAATATTGGCACCATTGGCATCTAGTGTGCCGTCCAAACCATCATCCCCATAATTGACAGTCCATTGGTTGTCTTGTCTAAATTTGATTTCGCCATCTCTTAATGTAACGTAGGCAACATACACATTAGGTGTATCGGTTTGGTAAAATGGTAAGTCGGGCCCATTCCAACTGTTAGGTGTGGCACTACCGACAATGCCCCAATCCGTTGATAAATCCAAAATAGTAGAGTAGGGCGTCACGTTTAACGGCATGGCATCTGAATACACCATTTTGTAATCACTTAATTTGCCTTTAACCCTAACTTCTACATCTGCTGCAACATCACCGTTCAGCCCGAGTGCCAATAATTTGTTGTTGAGTTCACCGGTTTTTAGGGTGATACTTAATGCATTACCGGCTGGAAATTCTTGTGCATTGGCAAAATTATTACCGGGCAAATCAATTTGAACATAATAGGTCAGAGCGGCGCTAAAACCTACATCCGGTTTATCCCATGAAACGGTTAAAGCATCACTATCAGGTTGATTGCTGTCTAAAACCAAATTTTGAGTAGATAAATTGGCATTGATTTTAGCATCTGGATTGATTTGAATAAATTCCTTTTTTTGGCAACTTCCCAAAATCAGTAAAATTCCCAAAAATAAAATTAGATATTTATATAAGTTTTTCATCTGCTTAATTTTTTTATGGATTAGTATCCCGGATTTTGGTGTAAATTGGGATTAATGGATAACACGTTATTAGGTAACGGAAACAGTTTTCTATAAGAATCTACTGCAATACCGTTGGGATCATTCCCTTTAAAGGGCCAAACATAGTTTGCGCTTGTAAAATAGCCGTAACGAATCAAGTCGGTGCGGCGTAGCCCTTCCCAATATAACTCACGTGCTCTTTCTTGTAAAATAAAATCTAATGTCAAATCAGAAGCGGTTATATTGCCACTGCTATTTCCGTAAGCGCGTTCTCTGAGCTCGTTGATTTTGGCTACGGCTGTTGCCGTGCTACCGCCACCGCCACGTAAAACAGCTTCGGCATAGTTGAGATAAATTTCAGCCAAGCGAATCAACGGCAAATCCGTGTCAACAAAATTACCACTGGTGTCACTGCCGGCATTGCCGTTGGAATCAACATTTTTGAATTTGGTAACGGCATAACCATCACTAAAATTGGTCATATCTTGAATTTCCAAATTTTGTCCGTCGGTAAAAAACATGCCGCGTTTATCAGCTGCGTAAGGGGTGATGGTATAGGTCATGTCATTCAAATTCATCACGATGTGATAGGTGCCATCAGCCGGAATGACAATATTGGCGCCACCGGCATCAAGGGTGCCGTCGGCATTGTCGTCACCGTAATTTTGTCCCCAGTTTTCATTGTATCGGAATTTGAGTTCGCCGGCGGTTAATTCAACATATATTTCAAAAATATTGGTTGATGTTTCATACATTTCAATATCATTGGTGCTACCCCAACCATTAGGTGTGGCGCTTCCAACCAGTCCCCAGTCGCTTAATGTGCCGCCAAGAGCAGCATTCAAACTATTGACATCAACAGTAAAGAGATTGACTAAATTTTTGGTAGTGCGCAGCCCATACCAACCGCCATTGATACCAAAATCGGAAGGTGTCATATTGCCGCCCACAGCCGCATGCACCAAAAAGGTAGTGCCACCATAGGTTTGTGAATGCACGCCATCAAAATTTAATTCAAATATAAACTCATTTTGTGCGCCGTTTGAGTCATTATCCGCTAAAAACAATTCGTCATAGGCAGTTCCGTTGCCATTGGCATCATTGGTATTGATTTGATAGGTGGAATTCATCACTTTTTCTGAGAAAGTTACGCATTTATCATACATGGGTGTGCCTACAAATGATTCTGCATTCAAATAAAGACGTGACAATAAAGCCCAAGCGGCAACTTTATCGACGCGACCATATTCATTGGTGCCACTGTCTTTGAGTTTATCTTGAATATCAAGCAATTCGCTTTCTACAAAATCAAAGATTTGCTGGCGATTGGCTTGTTCGGGTAAATCGGTTGAGATTTCGGTTACCAACGGCACATTGCCATACAAATCCATTAAGTTATAATAAGCATAAGCTCTGATAAATCTGGCTTCTGCTATATAGTATTTGACTTCGGGGTCGCTGTTTAATGCTTGTGCATTTTCGATAAATGAATTGGCAAAGGAAACGGTTTGAGCCAACCGATAATACATGCCGTCGGTGAAATCATTACCGGCGGTCCAATACATGCCGTGTAAATCTTGTAATCCCGGATCGCCCCAAGCTACAACCGCATTGTCAGTAGTTAATTCGTTGAGATTGAACAACATCCGGCTAAATTGTGAAAACCCTTCATCTATATCGGAAATATCGGGTTGTCCGGCCGGCCCTTGCTGTCCGGTTAAAGCCAAGCTCGCATAAACTTTGGCTAAGGCGCCTTTGGCTTGTTGCGCATTGGCAAATACATCTTTTTGAGTAAAACTATCCGGATCAATAGGATTTTGGTCTAAATCTTTATGACAAGAAACGCCGGTAAATCCTATGATAAGTATAATTAAAATTTTATAAATTATTTGTTTCATTGTTCTAAGTTTTTAAAAATCTAAATTAAATCCGAAACTAAATGTGCGCGGACGCGGGTAAAAATTATTATCAATACCGCCGGCTATTTCAGGATCCAAACCTTTGTATTTGGTAATGGTCCCGACATTTTGCAGATTGGCATAGAAATGTAAATTCATATTATGATAAAATTTCGGAAATCGATAACCGATGCTAACATTGTCAATCTTAAAGAATGAAGCATCTTGCACGTAATAATCACTTAACAGATTGGTATCGGTAAAGTTTTGAAAATGTGTATTAAAATAATCACTGTGAATATTAGTCAAATAAGGTCTGCTGGTTAGGTTTGCCGGAATAGATTTACTTGAAGCGACATTGTTATACATATAATTGCCCAAACTGGCTCGTGTGCTGACTGATATATCGAAATTTTTATAAGTCAATGACGTATTGAGCCCCATCAAGACATCGGCAAACGGACTGCCCATATAATATTTGTCTTTGTTGTTGATAACACCGTCATTATTTCTATCGACATAAACGCCTTCAATAGGTTTGCCATCGTTATCATAAACTTGTTGATATACATAAAATGCGTAAGGGCTTTGTCCTTGTGTATGGATTTGCACCGTGTTACCGACACCGCCTTCTATACCACCGACTTCTTGATCAAAAGGCATAAAGGTAACTTCGTTTTTGTTGTAAGTGAAATTATAATTAATGCGCCATTTTACATCTTTATTTTTGATAATTAATCCGCTTAATTCCAACTCAATCCCTTTGTTATTCATATTACCGACATTGGTTTCTACACGATTGCCAAAATTGGTAAAAGGATCAACTAATGCCCAGATAATCAAATCTTTGGTTTCTTTATTGTATAAATTGACAGAACCTTTTAAACGGCTGTCCAAAAGACTGAAATCCAATCCGATATTAGTCGTTTGACCTATTTCCCAGCGCAAGTTCTTGTTGAATGGTTCCGGTCGGTATGTAACATAATAATCACTTCCGAATTGGTATTCCGCCGTGCTGGTGCTTTGTTGATAACGCGTCAAATATTTATATGGCGCCAGTCCGTTGACATTACCGACTTCGCCATAGCCGATACGTAGTTTCAACTCATTAAAAATGCTGTTTTTCATAAAATCTTCCTTGTGAATATTCCATGCTGCTGCAACCGAAGGAAAATAACCCCATTGGTCGTCGGGATTTAATAAAGACGAAGCATCGGCTCTGAGTGTAGCAGTTAATAGGTATTTGTCATTGAATTTATAATTGAAACGACCGAAATATGATAACAAAACTTGGCGGGATTTGTCTATTTGATTAAAATCCGGTGCGCCGTGTTGTTTTTTGTAATCATCGTAAAAACTGCTGTTATATTCAAAAGACTGGTATGAATAACCGGTCATGAGTGTAAAATCATGTTTACCGCTTTGTTTCTTATAAGTTAAATAGGTGTCGAGCAATTTATTGGTATTGTCACTGGAATATTTATTATGAACACCTTGCCAACTGGCATCGCTGGTAGGCATATCAGGTGACGAAATACTGTGCCCGTTTCCTTTGGCTTTATCGATACCAATATTTAATGTAGCAGTAAGGTCGGGAAAGAAGTGTAAATTGTAATCGAATTTAGCGTTTCCGACAAATCTTTTCACAAAAGAAAAATCATCGGTTAAGTTGAGCAAAGCAACCGGATTGGTAGGTGCCAAATTGTATTGTCTATTGGTATTTGGGTCAATCCAACTGAAATAACCGGCATAAGGCGAATTGGCATCATAAACCGGTTTGGTTGGGTCAAATAAGATGGCAGAACCGATAGCGCCCCGATTGGCAAATTGGTTTTCGGTATACATACCGCGTGCATTTACGGCAATTTTTAAATGATTTTTTAGCAAACTCGGATTCAAATTTAAAGCAGCCGTAGTTCGTTTAAAGTTGTCTGTTTTTAAAATACCATCTTGATTGATATAGCCAACAGAAAAACGGGCAGGCAAAGTTTTAAATAAATTGCCCGTGGCGCTAAAATTATGTTCATTGGTGATAGCTGATTGATAAATCTGTTTCTGCCAATTGGTATGATGCATAATTCTTTGTCCGGGATTATTGGGGTCGGGCATTCCCAAGCGTTGTATAGCAGCTGCATCACCGGTATCGTTGACTAGTTTTTCAAATTGGTATGAGTTTAACACATCAACATATTTATAGGGCATAGAGAAAGATTGACGTAAGGAATAATTGAATTTAAATTTTCTGTTTTTGCCTTTTTTGGTGGTGATTAAAACGACACCATTTGCCGCTCTTGACCCGTAAATTGCCGTAGCAGATGCATCTTTTAATATCACAATGGATGCTATATCATTCGGGTTGACAAAATTCAAGTTATCTCTTGACCCTGAAACTCCGCCGCCAATAGGAACCCCATCAACCACATATAAAGGATCATTGGTCAATGATAAGGAACTTAGTCCGCGAATATTGATTTTAGCACCTTCCCCGGGTGCTCCGCTTGGCGCTGTAACTGTTACACCGGCTATTTTACCGGTTAATAAACTTGTAGCACTAGTAACAGGTCCTTTTTCAAAATTTTTTGGGGTCAATTTGTCAACCGAACCGGTCAAATCCGATTTTTTACTACTACCGTAACCAACAACAATAACTTCTTTTAATTTTTCTTGGTCTTCTGATAATTTAACAGACATTACAGGACGTGCCGGCATAATTTTGGTTTTATAGCCGACATAACTAAATTCTATTTTGGCATTCTCCGGCACATTTTGTAAACGGAATCTTCCATCAAAATCAGAAGCAGTGCCGTTTTTTGTGCCTACTACCAAAATATTTACACCCGGTAAAGCTTCACCGGTATTTTGATCGGTTACTACACCGCTTACTGTCATCTGTGCCGATGATAATAGCGGAATGATGAGTAACAATGATAAGAAATATAATCTTAAATGGTTCATTGATTTGATTTTTTGATTAATTAACAATTCATTTTTTAACTTGTTAATTGATATTGCTATAAGTTCACATTTTTACTTCACATTTTAAATGTAGTTAAAAAAGTTTACAAAAAACTAACAAAAATCAGTTTTTATAAACGAAAACGTTTTCGTAATATGTTAAATTTTGTATTTTTATGAATTAAATCAAGAAATTGATGCAACATTTGTATTCTTTGTAACATTTTTTTAATTGTAATAAATTTTTAAATATATCATGTCACAAAAGTTAACTTTAAAGACTATCGCCACTAATCTGGGCGTCTCTGTTTCAACAGTTTCCAAAGCATTGCATAATAGCGACGAAATAAGTCCGGAAACCAAACAACGTATTATGGAATATGTTAATGAAGTCGGTTTCCGGCCTAATAATTTAGCAGTTAGCTTGCAGCGACAACGCACCATGACCATTGGGGTAATTGTTCCCGAATTGGTGCATCATTTTTTTTCACGTGTCATTAGTGGGGCTGAAAATTATGCATCACATGCCGGCTATAAGTTATTGATTACCATGTCTAATGATGAATGGGAAAAAGAACGGCAAATGACCGAAATGTTAACTAATGGTTATGTGGACGGCTTATTGGTGTCCGTGGCAAAACAAAGCTTTGAAAAAAGAAATTTTAACCATTTTTCGACATTAATAGACCGTCGTTTTCCTGTGGTTTTTTTCGATAGAGCGCCTAATGGATTAAGTGCAAGCAAGGTGACCATTAATGATGTGGAAGGGGGGTATAAAGCAACCAAACATTTGGTTGATCAAGGGGCTAAACATATTGCTATATTGACCACACCACCGCATATCAGTGTGGGGGCTGATAGAGAGAAGGGCTATAAAAAAGCTTTATTGGAAGCCGGTTATGAACCGGATAGTAACTTAATTTTTCACATCGATGAAAGGGCACCCATTAAAGCGCAAATCGCCAAGTTATTTACACTTAACCCTTTACCTGATGCGGTTTTTGCCGTCAATGAAAAATATGCCGCTTTGACTTTAAAGTTAGCGGCACAGTCAGGTTTAAGAGTCCCTGAAGATTTAATGGTGATTGGTTTCACCGACGGCTTTATTTCCAAATCGACGACGCCCAGTTTATCAACCATAGCCCAACACGGCTTTGAAATGGGTGAAAAAGCCATGGAAATTTTGCTAGAAAAAATTGAAGATAAATCAAGCATAAATACGCCCAAATCAATAATTATTCCAACTAATTTAGTAGAACGAGAGTCTACAAGTTCTAAATATAAAATAGTCCAAAAATAATTTGGTATAAGTCCCACTAGATTTGCAAAACATCGTTGGTCTTATTTTTCGGTCATTTTTTAAATCAAAAAAATAGTTTATATTTGCCTTGTCAGTTGATATAAGACTGTTTGCATTTTTACTTCACACCATTTTTTCAAGGTTTTCTACTTTGAAAGTTTTACTATTGTCTTTTTCCTTTAAAACATAGGAAATGGCATTTGTTTAATGTAAATAGTTCTTATATGAAAAAAAGAAAATTGTCCTTTTGGGAAATTTGGAATATGAGTTTCGGATTTCTCGGGATACAATTCGGATTTGCCCTTCAAAATGCCAATGTCAGCCGTATTTTTGAAACTTTGGGTGCAAAAATTGATGATATACCCATCTTATGGATTGCAGCGCCCTTAACAGGTTTGTTGGTACAACCCATTATCGGTTATATGAGTGATCGCACTTGGACCAGATTAGGGCGAAGACGTCCCTATTTTTTAGTCGGCGCGATTTTGTCTACCTTGGCTTTATTTATGATGCCCAATTCGCCTGCTTTATGGGTAGCGGCTTTAATGCTTTGGATATTGGATTTATCCATCAATATTTCCATGGAACCTTTCCGTGCTTTTGTTGCCGACAATTTGAGTAACGAACAACGCACCGAAGGTTTTGCCATGCAAAGCTTTTTTATCGGTGTGGGTGCGGTCGTAGGGTCTATATTGCCATGGTTGCTGACCAATGTGTTTCATATCAGTAATACGGCACCCGAAGGAATCATCCCCGATTCGGTCAAGTGGTCATTTTATATCGGTGGTTTTGTTTTTCTCTCAACGATATTATGGACGGTTTTTAAGTCCAAAGAATACACGCCCGAAGAAATGGCGGCTTTTCATCAAAATGATGAAA